>NZ_JBVJGT010000015.1:0-48894 GCF_055587185.1 Micromonospora sp. NPDC048040
CCCCCCCCCCCCCCCCCCCCCCCCCCCCCCCCCCCCCCCCCCCCCCCCCCCCCCCCCCCCCCCCCCCCCCCCCCCCCCCCCCCCCCCCCCCCACCGCCGTGGAGGTCAGTCGAAGATGGGGCCGAGCTCGCGGGAGCGCTTGAGCTCGTAGAAGCCCGGGGTGCCGGCGACCAGCAGGACGCCGTCCCAGAGCCGACCCGCCGCCTCGCCCTTCGGACGCGGGGTGACCACCGGGCCGAAGAAGGCGACCATGCCGCCGTCCGGGCCGGGCGCGTGGATCACCGGGGTGCCGACGTCGGTGCCGACCGGGCGCATGCCGGCCTCGTGGCTGGCCCGCAGCGCCTCGTCGTAACCGGCGCTCTCGGCGGCTTCGGCCAGCGCCGGGTCGAGCCCGGCGTCGGCCAGCGCGGCCGCGAACAGCTCCGGCGAGAGCTTCTCCTCCCCGAGGTGGATCCGGGTGCCCAGCGCGGTGTAGAGCTTCCGGACGGCCTCCTGGCCGTACCGCTGCTCCGCCGCGATGCAGACCCGCACCGGCCCCCAGCCCGTGCGCATCAGCTCCTGGTACTTCTCGGGCACCTCCCGGCCCTCGTTCAGCACCGACAGGCTCATCACGTGGAAGCGGACGTCCACGTCCCGGACCTGCTCGACCTCCAGCAGCCAGCGGGAGGTGATCCACGCCCACGGGCAGATGGGGTCGAACCACATGTCTACGGCGACACGCTCGCTCACGGTTGGTCCCTTCACGACAGGTGGCGCCGGCCTCCGGCGCCTTCCCTGATCTTCACCCCGCCGGCCATCGACCGACACCGGAATGAGAGCGTGACCTCGCCCACCGCGGGGTGTTCGTGCATGGAAGACTCGAATCCGGCCGTCACGAGCGGTCGGTGACGGCGCCAACGAGGCGTACGGCGAGACGGGATGGAGACGAACAGTGCCGGGAGTGCGCAACCTGACGCAGGTCGAGGCCACCGAGCGGGCCCGCCTGCTCGACGTGACCGGGTACGACATCAGTCTGGACCTCTCGACCGCCGTCCAGGCGGCCGAGGGTCGCACCTTCCGATCCACCACCGAGATCCGGTTCCGGTGCACCGAGCCGGGGTCGAGCACCTTCATCGAGGTGGCCGCCGACTCGGTGCGGTCGGCGACGCTGAACGGCGCCCCGGTCGACCTCGGCGGCTGGTCGGCGGAGAAGGGTCTGACGCTGTCCGGGCTGGGCAGCGAGAACACGCTGGTGGTCGACGCGGACTTCGCGTACTCGAACAGCGGGCAGGGCCTGCACCGCACGGTCGACCCGGTCGACGGCGAGACCTACCTCTACAGCCAGTTCGAGACGGCGGACGCGCAGCGGGTCTTCGCCTGCTTCGACCAGCCCGACCTGAAGAGCGTCTACACCTGGCACGCCACCGTCCCGGACCACTGGAAGGTGGTCTCGAACATGCCGGTGGAGCGCGAGGAACCGGCGGGCGAGGGCCTCAAGACGGTGCACTTCGCCACCTCCGTGCGGATGAGCACCTACATCACCGCGCTCTGCGCCGGCCCGTACCACGAGGTGCGGGACAGCCACGACGGCATCGACCTGGGCGCGTACTGCCGCGCCTCCATGGCGCAGTACATGGACTCGGACGACCTCTTCCTGATCACCAAGCAGGGCTTCGACTTCTTCCACGAGCAGTTCGGCGTCCGCTACCCGCTGCCCAAGTACGACCAGCTCTGGGTGCCCGACTTCAACGCCGGCGCGATGGAGAACTTCGGCTGCGTCACGCACGCGGAGGCGCACTACATCTTCCGCTCGCAGGTGACCGACTTCGAGTACGAGCAGCGGGCCAACACGATCCTGCACGAGCTGGCCCACATGTGGTTCGGCGACCTGGTCACCATGCGCTGGTGGAACGACCTGTGGCTGAACGAGTCGTTCGCCGAGTGGGCCAGCCACTGGTGCAACACCCACGCGACCCGGTTCCGCGAGGCGTGGACGACCTTCCTCTCCATCCGCAAGAACTGGGGCTACCGGCAGGACCAGCTCTCCTCCACCCACCCGGTCTACTGCGAGATGCCGGACCTGGAGGCCGTCGAGGTCAACTTCGACGGGATCACCTACGCCAAGGGCGCCAGCGTGCTCAAGCAGCTGGTCGCGTACGTGGGCGAGGAGCCGTTCCTGGCCGGCCTGCGGGCGTACTTCGGCAAGCACGCGTGGGGCAACGCCACCTTCGACGACCTGCTCACCGAGCTGGAGGCCGCCTCCGGCCGGGAGCTGCGCAAGTTCGCCGCGCAGTGGTTGGAGACCGCGCAGGTCAACACGCTGCGGCCGGAGGTGACCATCGGGACGGACGGCGCCTACGAGAACGTCGTGGTACGCCAGGAGGCGCCGGCCGGGCACCCGACGCTGCGCACGCACCGGATCGGGGTCGGCCTCTACGACCTGACCGACGGCCGGCTGGTCCGCCGCGAGCGCATCGAGGTCGACGTGACCGGCGAGCGGACGGAGCTGGCCGAGCTGCGCGGCGTGCGCGCCGCCGACGTGCTGCTGCTCAACGACGACGACCTCACCTACACCAAGCTGCGGCTGGACGAGCGGTCGATGGCCACCGTGGTGCAGCACATCGCCGGGCTCGAGTCGTCGCTGGCCCGCGCGCTCTGCTGGACGGCCGCCTGGGACATGACCCGGGACGCCGAGCTGGCCGCCCGCGACTACGTGGCGCTGGTGCTGGCCGGGCTGCCCGCCGAGACCGACATCAACCTGGTCACCGCGACGCTGCGGCAGGCCACCACGACCCTCACCGTCTACGCCGACCCGGCCTGGGCGCCGACCGGCTGGGCGGAGCTGGCCCGCACCGCCCGCACCGCGCTGGCCGCCGCCGAGCCGGGCAGCGGCTTCCAGCTCGCGTGGGCCCGGGCGTACGCCTCGGCGGCCCGCTCCGCCGAGGACCTGGCGACCCTGCGCGGCTGGCTGGCCGGCAGCGGCGTCCCCGCCGGGCTGACCGTCGACACCGAGCTGCGCTGGACGGTGCTGGACGCGCTGGTCGCCAACGGCGCGGCCGGTCCCGCCGAGATCGAGGCCGAGCTGGCCACCGACCGGACGGCCAGCGGCGACCGGGAGGCGGCGCACGCGCACGCGCTGGTGCCGACGGCGGAGAACAAGGCCGCCGTCTGGGCGGAGCTGACCGGGCCGGAGGCACTGCCGAACTGGCGGCACCGGGCGCTGCTGCAGGGCTTCACCCACGCGGCGCAGGTCGAGCTGACCGCGCCGTACCGGGAGAAGTACTTCGCCGTGGTGGGTCAGGTGTGGGCCAGCCGGGACAGCGAGCCGGCGCAGGAGTTCGCGCAGCTGGCGTACCCGACGTACCTGGTGGAGGACGAGACCGTGGCGGCGACCGACGCGTGGCTGGCCGCCGACGGGCACCCGGCCCCGCTGCGCCGGCTGGTCGCCGAGGGCCGCGACGGCGTCGTCCGGGCCCTCAAGGCCCGCGCCAGGGACGCCCGGAGCGCCTGAGCAGGTCCGACAGGCCGGGGCCGGCGTGGGGAGACCCGCGCCGGCCCGACCGCCCGGGTCCGCTCACGACGAAGCCCGGTCCGCACTGGCGGACCGGGCTTCGGTGTGAACGGGGGCGCTCAGCCCTTGCCGGCGTGGCTGGCGAGCTGGTCGAGGCCGTTGATGATGCCGCCGGCCAGGTCGCCGCCGCCGAAGGCCGCCACCATGGACAGGGCAGCGAGCCGGGCGTACGTGTCCGGGATGCGCTTGCGGGCGTGCCGGCCGGTGACGATCTCCAGCTGGCGCTGGTTGGGCGACACCGCGATCAGCACCGACCGGTCCGGCTCGGCGAGCTGGCGGTGCAGCCGCTCGGCGTGCTCCCGGATCGGCTCGTCGAGGCCGCCGACGAACACCGAGAAGACCAGGCCGGTGCCCTGGTCGGCCAGGCGCAGGGCCTCGTCGATGCGCAGCAGCTGGCGGGTCGTGAACGGCCCGTCCAGCACCTCGGGCGGATTCCCCGTCCCGACCTGCTTCTCACCAACGGTCACTTGCGCCTCCGGTTCCACCGGCCGGCGCCTCGATGCCGGCCTTCTCCTGCTTGCGGCTGGTCAGCGCCGGCGCCTGCGCGCCCGCTGCCAGGGCGGTGCCGGCCGAGTCGGCCAGCTGCTCCGGACGGCCCAGGAACCAGACCGGAGTGAAGTCGAAGGGCCGGCCCGGCCGGTAGCGCTTGTCGCCGCCACCGCCGCCACCACGGCTACCGGCGTACGCCAGGCCGGCGATCACCAGCACAGCGGCGGCCGGGATGCCGACGAAGACCAGCAACGTCTCGGTTACAGACAATCCCAACGCCCCCAGGCGGAAGAAGAGACCTCGAAAATCCGGGTCGGGTGGACGATCATGGTGTCGACCGCCCGACTCCGCTGCCATTCACGTTAGCGGAGCCGACGGTCCGCCAGATTGCGGGGTGGCGTTCCCACCGGCCACTGGAGTTCTCCAGTTGCGCAGCGGTGGCGACCAACCTCGCGTCGTCGCCGTACCGGCCGGTGAGCAGGACTCCCACGGGCAACCCCTCGGCGGTGACGCCGACCGGCAGCGAAACCGACGGATCGCCGGTGACGTTGAAGACGGCGCAGTACGGCGAGAACCGGCGTTGCCGGTCGAAATCCTCCGCCGGGTCGCCGCCCTCGGCGAACCAGCCCACCGGGGCCTGGGGCGCGGCGAGCGTCGGGCAGAGCAGCAGGTCGCACCCGGCGGTGCGCCGGACACCGAGGCGCACCTGCGCCTGGAGCTCGCCGAGCGTGGCGGTGAGGGTGCCGGCGGAGACCTCCGCACCCCGGGCGCGCAGGTGGCGGGTCAGCGGCAGCAGGTCGCCCTCCCGCTCCGGCGGCACGGGCGCGAGCGCCAGCACGTACCAGACGATCTCGAACAGCGGCCACACCGCGGGCCCGAGCGGCGCGGGGACGTCGACCACCTCGTGGCCGGCGGCGGTGAGCAGCGCGGCGGCCCGGTCCACGGCGGCGACGCAGTCGGGGTGGACCGGTTCCTCGGCGAGCATCGGGGCGGTGAACCGGCCCACCCGCAGCCGACCGGGCTCCGCCGCCCGGGCCGCGGCGAGGAAGCCGCCGGCCGGCGGGGCGGGCGCCAGGTAGGGCTCGCCGGGCACCGGCTGGGCCAGCACGTCGAGCAGGGCCGCCACGTCGGCGACCGTCCGCCCGACCGGCCCGTTGGTCGGCAGGCCGTAGGCGCCGAACCCGACGGGGCCGCCGGGGACCAGGCCCCGGCTCGGCTTGTAGCCGACCAGCCCGCACAGCGACGCCGGGATGCGCAGCGAGCCGCCGCCGTCGGAGCCCTGGGCGACGGGCACCAGCCCGGCCGCGACGGCCGCCGCCGCCCCGCCGCTGGAGCCCCCGGCGGTGTACGCCAGGTCCCACGGGTTGCGGGCCGGCGGGGCGACCAGCCCCTCGGAGTAGAGCGAGCAGCCCAGCTCGGAGGTGGTGGTCTTGCCCAGGCTGACCAGCCCGGCCGCGCGCATGAACCGGACCACGTCGGCGTCGACGGGCGGCACGAAGTCGGCGAACGCGGCCGAGCCGAAGGTGGTGCGCACCCCGGCGGTGAGGGTGAGGTCCTTGATCGCCGTCGGCACGCCGTGCAGCGGGCCGCGGTCCCCGGCGGGCGCGGCGTCGGCGGCGCGGGCCGCCGCGCGGGCCAGCTCCGGGGTGACCGTGACGAACGCGCCGACCGTGTCGCCGAGCGCGTCGACCCGGGTGAGGTGGTGCTCGACCAGCTCGACGCTGGACAGCTCGCCGCGGGCGATCGCGGCGGCCTGCTCCAGCGCGGTCAGGTCGTGCGGCTCGGCCATCCCGTCATCCTGCCTGGTCCGGCCGCCGCTTTGCCGGACGACACGACCGGCCGGCCCGGCGAGAGGCCCAGGTCCCCCGGCACGCCGGAACCGGCCGGTCCCTCGCCGAACGCGCCCGTGCGACGTACGGCACTCCTGCCCCGTCCCGTTACCGACCGAGGAAGCGCAGGGCGTTGCCGCCGAGCAGCTTGGCGCGCTGGTCGTCGGTGAGGAAGTCCGCCTCGCGCACCACCCGCCCGACCGGCCGCTCCCCCAGCGGGTACGGGTAGTCGCTGCCGAGCAGCACCCGGTCGGCGCCCATCGTGTCGACCAGCAGCCGCAGCGCCGGCCCGGAGAAGACGACCGAGTCGACGCGGAACCGGTCGACGTAGGAGCTGGGCGGGGCGGCGGAGGATCCGCGCACCAGATCGCCCCGGCGGTGCCAGGCGTTGTCGGCGCGGCCCAGCCAGAACGGGAAGCTGCCACCGCCGTGGGCGAAGCAGATCCGCAGCGTGTCGGGCACCTTGTCGAAGACGCCGCCGAGGATCAGCGCCAGCACCGACAGGTGCGTCTCGGCGGGCATGCCGGTGAGCCAGCGGGCCATCCAGCGGTCCAGCCGGGGGCCGCCCGGCATGTCCCACGGGTGCACGAAGACCGGCGCGCCGACCTCGGCGCAGTGGGTCAGGAACTGCACGATCCCGGCGTCGTCGAGGTCGCGGTCGCCGACGTGGTTGCCGATCTCCACGCCCGCGTGCCCGGCCGCGAGGCAGCGGTCCAGCTCGGCGCAGGCGGCGTCCGCGTCCTGCAACGGCACCTGGCAGAACGGCACCAGCCGGTCGCCGCCGGCGGCCGTGACCTCCAGGGTGAGGTCGTTGAAGATCCGCGCGACCTTCGCGGCCTGGTCGGCGGGGCGGTCGTAGCCGAAGAAGACCGGGGTGGGCGAGACGACCTGCACGTCGACGCCGTCCGCCGCCATGTCGCCGAGCCGCGTCGGCGCGTCCCAGCACTCCGCGCCGACCGGCCGGAACTCCGTCTCCCCCACCATGATCATGGCGGCGCGCTCGGAGTCGACCCGCAGCCAGGGCCAGCCGGACCCGCCGCACGCCGCGGCCAGGTCCGGCCACCCCCTCGGTACGACGTGCGTGTGCACGTCGACCACCGGGAACCGCGCCTGCCCCGGCAGGCCCTCGGCGGGACCCGCCATCAGCCC
The DNA here is from genome assembly GCF_055587185.1 of Micromonospora sp. NPDC048040. Lineage (NCBI taxonomy): Bacteria > Bacillati > Actinomycetota > Actinomycetes > Micromonosporales > Micromonosporaceae > Micromonospora > Micromonospora sp. NPDC048040. The sequence continues at coordinate 7,018 of NZ_JBVJGT010000015.1, forward strand.
TTGCCCGGGTGCAGCGCGCCGCAGTTGTCGCAGGTGCGCGCCTTCTCGTCGGCGTAGAACGCCTGGAAGACCGGGGGCAGGTCGGCGGCGATGTCGCGGACCTGCAACTCGACCTCGTGCACCTTGTGGCTGCACTCCGGGCAGTACCACTGGAACCTCTCCAGCGTGCCCTCCTCGCGTACCCGCTCGATGACCATCCCGATCGAGCCGGCCTCCGGCCGCTGCGGCGAGTGCGGCGTGTTGCGCGGCAGCATCCACATCTGGCCCTCGCGGATGTGCACCGTCCGCGGCCCCTCCGGGGTCATCAGGTTGACGTGCATGTTGCCCTTGACCTGGTAGAAGAACTCCTCGTACGGGTCGACGTGGAAGTCGGTGCGCTGGTTGGGCCCGCCCACCACCATGACGATGAAGTCGTCGCTGCCCGGCAACATCTCCTTGTTGCCCACCGGCGGCTTGAGCAGGTGCTGGTTCTCGGCAATCCAGCCCGGAAAGCTGAACGGCTCGGCGATCTCACTCATGACTGACCTCCCGAGGGAAGAAGGGCCACGGCCTGAATCTCGATGAGCAGGTGCGGGTGGGGCAACTGGTGCACCGCCACCGTGGTGCGGGTCGGGCCGGTCGCGTCGAAGAACTCCGCCCAGACCTCGTTGTAGCCACCGAAGTCGTTCATGTTGACCAGATAGGTGGTGACCTGCACGAGGTCGGACAGGTCCGCGCCGACCGAGCGCAGCAGGTCCCGGATGTTCTCGACGACCGCCCGGGTCTGCACCCGGATGTCGAGGTTGGTGGTGCCGAACTCGTCCACCTCGACGCCGGCGAAGGTGTTGTCCGGCCGCCGCGACGACGTACCGGAGACGAAGACGAACCCACCCGCCACCTTGACGTGCGGAAACGCCCCCCGCGGCACGGCCTTCCCCGCCACGACGCGCGCCTCGGTCCCGCTCATGACCCACCACCTGGCAGGGACGCCGGAGCGGCGACCACGACGGGGTTCCGGGCAGCCCGCCCGGCGGAGGGATCAAGCCTGACCGCCCGGAGCTGGGCGGGCTGCCCGGAACCCCCCACCCCGATCACGACGACGCCCGCAGCGAAGCGGTGCCGAGCTTCTCCACTACGGCCCGGACATGAGCCCCCGGACGCAGCGGCACGGCGGCGGTGGCCGCGCCGGCCAGGAACACCCAGCCCTCGCGGAGGCGCACCCCGTGCCGGCCCGCGAGGCGGATGCCCTCGTCGAGCGCCCGGCGCGGGTCACCGAGGATCGCCGCGGTCGAGCCGACCTGGGCCACCCGCCCGTCGACCTCCAGCAGCACGCCCAGGTTGTCCAGCCCGTCCGGCACCGGGCACCACGGCCCGACCACGAACGCGGCGGCCGACGCGTTGTCGGCGACCACGTCCGGCAGCGAGAAGGTGAAGTTCGCGTACCGGGAGTCGATCAGCTCGATCGCCGGGGCGACCGCCCGGACCGCGTCGGTGAAGTCGCCGACCGGCTCGCCGGGCTCGGGGAGCCGGTCCAGCAGGAACGCCACCTCCGGCTCGGCCCGGGGATGGATGTAGTCGCCGACCTCGACCGTGCCGCCGTCCGGCACCCGCATCGTGTCGGTGAGCCGACCCCAGATCACCTCGTCCACACCGACCTGGGCCATCTTCGCCTTGCTGGTCAGGCCCATCTTCAGCCCGACCAACCGCTCGCCCCGGTCCAGCCGGCGCTGCAACAGCACGGTCTGCACCGCGTACGCGGCGTCGACGTCCAGGCCGGCCTCGGCCGCCAGTTGCGGGATCGCGGTGGCGGTGTCGGCCGCCGCGCCCAACCGCTCGGCGATCCCCGCCGTGTCCGGGCCGATCACCGTGCCACCTCCGTTCGCGACTGCGGGGCTCGCAAAACCGGCTCACTCCTCGCGCTCACCGTGCCACCTCCGTTCGCGACTGCGGGGCTCGCAAAACCGGCTCACTCCTCGCGCTCACAGCGATTCCTCCTTGCCGGCGAGGTCCAGCGCCACGTCCACGATCATGTCCTCCTGCCCGCCGACCATCCGGCGCCGGCCCAGCTCGACCAGGATCGACCGGACGTCCACGCCGTACTTCTCCGAGGCCCGCTCGGCGTGCCGGAGGAAGCTGGAGTAGACCCCGGCGTACCCCAGCGAGAGCGTCTCCCGGTCGACCTGCACGGGCCGGTCCTGCAACGGCCGGACGACGTCGTCGGCGGCGTCCATCAGCGCGAAGACGTCGCAGCCGTGCTTCCAGCCGTGCAGCTCGGCGACGGCGACGAAGACCTCCAACGGCGCGTTGCCGGCGCCGGCGCCCTGCCCGGCCAGTGAGGCGTCCACACGCACCGTCCGGCCGTGCGGCGCGCCGAGCGGGCCGTCGCCGAGAATCCGGCCGTGCTCGACCGCGACCACGCTGTTGGCCACCCCGAGCGACAGGTTGTGGTGGGCGTGGATGCCGATCTGCGTCGCCGGCTCCAGCACCTGCCGGTACGCGTCGACCCGCTCGGCCACGTCGGACATCAGCAGCCGGCCACCGGAGTCGGTGACGTAGACGCAGTGCGCCCCGTACGACTCCATCAGCTTGGCCTGGGCGGCGAGCCCGGCCGGATCGTTCATGTGCGACATCATCAGGAAGCCGGAGACGTCCATGCCGTTCTCGCGGGCCCAGGAGATGTGCTGGGCGGAGATGTCCGCCTCGGTGCAGTGGGTGGCGATCCGCACGCTGGTCACCCCGAGCGCCTTCGCCGCCCTCAGGTCGGCGATGGTGCCGATGCCGGGCAGCAGCAGGGTGGTCAGCTTCGCGGTCGTCAGCACCTCGGCCGCCGCCGAGATCCACTCGGCGTCGCTGGCCGCGCCGTGGCCGTAGTTGACGCTGGAGCCGGCGAGCCCGTCGCCGTGCGCCACCTCGATGGCGGCCACCCCGGCCGCGTCGAGCGCGGCGGCGATGGTGCGCACCTGGTCGACGGTGTAGCGGTGGGCGATGGCGTGCATGCCGTCGCGCAGCGTCACGTCCTGGATGTACAGGTCGGTCATGCGGTCACCTCCACGGCGGCGTCGCGGTCCGCCGCGCGCAGGGCCACGAGCCGCTCCGCGGTGCGCAGCGCGGCCGAGGTCATGATGTCCAGGTTCCCGGCGTACGCCGGCAGGTAGTGCCCGGCGCCGGAGACCTCCAGGAAGACGGAGACCTGCAACCCGGTCAGGTGCCGACCCAGCGACGGCACGTACGTGTCGACCCGGTCGAACTGCACGTCCTGCTTGAGCCGGTAGCCGGGGACGTACTCCTGGACGGTCGCCACCATCCGCGCCACCGAGGCGGCGATCGCGGCCCGGTCGGCGTCGGCGTCCGGGCAGAGGCAGTAGACCGTGTCCCGCATCAGCAGCGGCGGGTCGGCCGGGTTGAGCACGATGATCGCCTTGCCGCGCTCGGCGCCGCCGACCACCTCGATCGCCCGGGCGGTGGTCTCGGTGAACTCGTCGATGTTCGCCCGGGTGCCCGGCCCCGCCGACTTCGAGGCGATCGAGGCGACGATCTCCCCGTACGCGACCGGGGTGACCCGGCCGACGGCGGCGACGATCGGCACGGTGGCCTGCCCGCCGCAGGTCACCATGTTGACGTTGCGCTCGTGCAGGTGCTCGTCGAGGTTGACCGGGGGCACGACGTACGGGCCGACGGCGGCGGGGGTCAGGTCGACCACGGTGCGGCCGTGCCCCCGCAGCACCGCGTCGTTGTGCCGGTGCGCGCCGGCCGAGGTGGCGTCGAAGACCAGCTCGACGTCGGCGAACTCGGGCATCGCGACCAGCCCGTCGACGCCCTCGGCGGTGGTCGCCACGCCGAGGCGCCGGGCCCGGGCCAGGCCGTCGGAGGCCGGGTCGATGCCGGCCATCGCCACCATCCGAAGGCTGTCGCTCAGCCGGAGCACCTTGATCATCAGATCGGTGCCGATGTTGCCGGACCCGATCACCGCCACCCCGACAGTCATGCCGCCTCCTCCGACGACGAGAAACACGTCCGGACCGAGCCGAGGCCGGAGACCCGCGCCTCGTACGCCGCGCCCGGGGTCACCGGCACCATCGGGCCGAGCGCCCCGGAGAGCACCACGTCGCCCGCGCGCAGCGGATCGCCGGAGCGGGCCAGCGTCTGCGCCAGCCACTCCAGCGCGTGCAACGGGTTGCCCAGGCAGGCCGCGCCCGCGCCGACCGACACCGGTTCCCCGGCGTGTTCGAGGACCATCCCGCACAGCCGCAGGTCCACGTCGGCGAGGCGGCGCGGCGTGGTGCCCAGCACGAACAGGCCGCTGGAGGCGTTGTCGGCGACGGTGTCCACGATGGAGATGTCCCAGCCGGCGACCCGCGAGTCGACGATCTCGATCGCCGGCAGCACGTGGTCGACCGCCCGGACCAGGTCCGCGGTGGTGACCCGCTCGTCGGGCAGGTCCGCGCCGAGCACGAAGGCGACCTCCGCCTCCACCCGGGGCTGGAGCAGCCGGTCGATCGCCACCTCGGCCCCGTCCGGCACCGCCATCGCGTCAATCAGCACGCCGAAGTCCGGCTGGTAGACGCCGAGGCCCTCCTGCACCGCCCGCGAGGTCAGCCCGATCTTCGCGCCGACCCGGCGGTGGCCCCGCTGCAACCACTGCCGCACCTGGAGCTGCTGGACGAGGTACGCCGAGGTGACGTCCCCCTCGGGCAGCAGCCGCCCGCGCAGCGGCGGGCAGGGCTTGCCGCTCTCCCGCGCGTCGACCAGTTCCCGGGCCGCGGCCTCGTAATCGATCATGAGAAGTCCACACAGACGTTGGTGAGTTCGGAGTAGAAGTCGAGCGAGTGCACGCCGCCCTCGCGCCCGATCCCGGACGCCTTCACCCCGCCGAACGGGGTGCGCAGGTCGCGCAGGAACCAGGTGTTCACCCAGACGATGCCGGCGTCGAGCCGGGCCCCGGCCCGGTGCGCCCGCCCGACGTCCCGCGTCCAGACCGTCGCCGCCAGGCCGTACTCGGTGCCGTTGGCCAGCGCGTACGCCTCGTCCTCGTCGTCGAACGGGGCGACGTGCACCACCGGGCCGAAGATCTCCTCGGTGTTGGTGCGGGCGTCCGGGCCCAGCCCGGTCAGCACCGTCGGCTGCACGTACGCGCCGCCGTCGCGGGCGTCGCCGAAGGCCGGCGTGCCACCCCCGGCCAGCACCTCGGCGCCCTCGGCGCGGGCGAGGTCGTAGTGGCCGAGCACCTTGGCGCGGTGCTGGTGCGAGATCAACGGCATGTTGACGGTGGCCTCGTCGGCCGGCCAGCCGTACGGCAGCTCCCCGGCCCGCTTGGCGAGCCGGGCGGTGAACTCCTCGAACACCGGGCGCTGCACGTAGATCCGCTCCGTGCAGAGGCAGACCTGCCCGCCGTTGGTGAAGCTGGAGCGGACGGATCCGGCCACGGCCGCGTCGAGGTCGGCGTCGGCGAAGACCAGCCCGGCGTTCTTGCCGCCCAGCTCGAAGGAGACGGCCTTCACGCCGTCGGCGGCGGCCCGCATGATCGCGCCGCCGGTGGCCGACTCGCCGGTGAAGGTGATCGCGTCGACCCCCGCGTGGCGGGTGAGGAACTCCCCGGCCGAGTCCGGGCCGAAGCCGTGCACCAGGTTGAACACCCCGTCCGGCACGCCGGCGGCGGCCATCACCTCGGCGAGCAGGGTCGCCGAGGCGGGAGTCTCCTCGCTGGGCTTCACCACCACCGCGTTGCCGCAGGCCAGGGCCGGGGCGACCTTCCAGGTGAGCAGCAGCAGCGGCAGGTTCCACGGCACGATCACCGCGACCACGCCGACCGGCTTGCGGACCGCGTAGTTCAGCGCCCGGCCGCCGGCCGGGGTGACCGTGGTGAAGGACTCGGTCGGCGCGGTCGCCACGATCTCTGCGAAGGCGCGGAAGTTCGCCGCGCCGCGCGGGATGTCCAGGGTGCGGGCCTGCGAGATGGCCTTGCCGGTGTCGGCGACCTCGGCGGTGACCAGGTCGTCGAAGCGGCGCTCCAGCTCGTCGGCGACCCGGCGGAGCACCTCGGCGCGCTCCCGCTCCCCCATCCGGCCCCACGGCCCGCGCAGCGCCGCCCGCGCGGCGGCGACGGCGTCGTCCACGCGCGCCCGGTCGGCCTCCACGACCTCGAAGACCGGCTCGCCGGTGACCGGGCTGCGCTTGGTGAACCGGCGCCCGGCGTCGACGAACTCGCCGCCGACGAAGTTGCGCAGCAGGCCCGGACCGTCGGGCGCCCGCCCGGTCATCAGCCGGGGATCCCAGGTGACGGTCATCGACGCCTCCCTCGGTTGATCGCCACGCCGACCGCGCCGGCCAGCAGCGCCGCCGCGCCGGCGGCCACCGCAGCCAGCACCCGGTGCTGACGGCGGACGCGCCGCACCACCTCGGCGTACGGGGTGGTCGAGAAGGACACCAGCTCGTACCGGGAAACGTACCGGCCCGGCAGCGCCCGTTCCAGCGCGTGTTCGACCTTCCGGCCGGCCTGGAACAGCGGGGAGGCCACCTTGTCCCGCATCTCCACGAAGTTGGCCAGCGCCATCCGCGCGATGGCCTCGGCGTTGGCCTGTCGCCGCTGCTGGAACAGCGGCAGCGCCGCGGACCAGTCGTCGGCGCACTCGTCCAGGCAGCGGTCCAGCTCGACGACGTCCTCGAAGGCGCAGTTGGCGCCCTGGCCGTAGAACGGGACGATGGCGTGCGCCGCGTCGCCGAGCAGGCCGACCCGCCCGTCCGCCTGCCACGGCGTGCAGCGCACGGTGCCGAGCACGCCCACCGGGTTGTGCTGGTAGTCGTCGACGAGGTTCGGGGCGAGCGGCGGCAGGTCGGGGTAGTGCTCGGCGAAGTGCCGCTCGATCGCCGCGGGGCTGCCCAGCGAGGCGAAGCTGGCGGTGCCGTGGGTGGGCCAGAAGAGCGTGCAGGTGAACGAGCGGTCCGGGTTCGGCAGGGCGATCATCATCGAGGTGCCGCGCGGCCAGATGTGCAGGGCGTCCGGGTCGAGGGCGAAGTCCCCGCCCAGCGGCGGGATCGTCAGCTCCTTGTAGCCGTAGTCGAGGAAGTCCAGGCTCTCGGTCAGCAGCCCGTACGCCAGCAACTGCCCGCGCACCGCCGAGCCGGCGCCGTCGGCGCCGAGCACGACCGACGCGCTGGCCGCGACCTTGCCCGCCGGGGTCTCGAAGGTCATCTCGCCGGTGGCCGGGTCGAGCCCGACCAGCCGGTGGTCGAAGGCGGTCCGCACCCCGGGCAGGGCGGTGGCCGCGTCCAGCAGGGCGTTGTTCAGCGCACCCCGGCTGATCGAGTTGATCGCCCGGTCGCCGGAGGCGCTGTACGACTGGAACTGCGGCTCCCCGACGACCGGGTGGACCATCCGGCCGCGCATGGGCAGCGCGTCGGCGAGCACCTGCCCGTCAAGGCCGATGCGGCGCAGCGCGTCGAGACCCCGCTCGGAGAGCGCCAGGTTGATCGAGCGTCCCCGCTCGACGGTGCCGGTACGCGGGTCGGGCCGCCGCTCGTAGAGCGCCACCGGGTAGCCGCGGCGGGCCAGGAAGCAGGCCAGCAGGCAGCCGGCCAGGCCGGCACCGACCACCGCGATCTCGTCCCGTTCCTCGGTCATGACTTGACCTCCACCGTGGTGGCCAGCGCGTCGGCGACCCGCCAGCAGTCGTGGTACGTGGAGTAGAGCGGCACCGGGGCGAACCGGATGATGTCCGGTTCCCGGGCGTCGGCGATGACGCCGTGCTCGTGCCGCAGCCGCTTGGCCAGCCCGGCGGCGCTGCCCGCGCCGATCCGCACCGAGAGCTGGCAGCCCCGCCGCTCGGGCTCGCGCGGGGTGACCACGGTCAGCGGGCGCTCCGCGGTCACCCCGTCGAGCAGCCCGGCCAGGTAGCCGGTGAGCCGGATGCTGCGCTCGCGCAGCGCCGGCATGCCGACGGAGTCGAACAGCTCCAGCGAGGTCCGCACCGGGCCCATCGCGAAGATCGGCGGGTTGGAGACCTGCCACGCCTCCACCGTGGCCGGCGGGCGGGAGACCGGGGTCATCTCGAACCGGGTCGCCGCGTCGGTGCTCCACCAGCCCTCGAAGCGCGGCAGCCCGGGGTCGCCCAGGTGCCGCTCGTGCACGAACACGCCGGCCAGCGCGCCCGGCCCGGAGTTGAGGTACTTGTAGGAGCACCAGGCGGCGAAGTCGACGTCCCAGTCGTGCAGGGCCAGCGGGACGTTGCCGGCGGCGTGCGCCAGGTCCCAGCCGACGACGGCCCCCGCCGCGCGGCCGGCGGCGGTGATCGCCGGAATGTCCATCAGCTCGCCGGTGAGGTAGTTGACCCCGCCGAGCAGCACCAGCGCCACCCGGTCGCCCTCGGCGGCCAGGTAGTCGGTCACGTCCTCGGTGCGCAGGGTGTCCTCGCCGGCGCGGGGGCGCAACCGGACGACGGTGGCGTCCGGATCCAGGCCGTGGAAGCGGGCCTGGCTGCGCACGGCGTAGCTGTCCGAGGGGAAGGCGCTGTCCTCGATGACGATCCGGGTCCGCGCCCCGGCCGGCCGGTAGAAGCTGACCATCAGCAGGTGCAGGTTCACCGTCAGGGAGTTCATCACCACGACCTCCGCCGGGGCGGCGCCGACCAGTCGCGCGGCGGGCGCCGTCAGCAGCTCGTGGTACGGCAGCCAGGGGCGCTCCGCCTCCAGGTGGCCCTCGACCCCCAGGCGGCTCCACGCGTCCAGGTCGGCGAGCAGCTCCCCACGGGTGGCCCGCGGTTGCAGGCCGAGGGAGTTGCCGGCCAGGTACGCGGCCTCGGGGTAGCGCCCGCCGTCGGCCGCCGGCACGTGGAACAGGTGGCGGTGCCCGGGGTCGGCGGCGTCGCGGCGGCGCGCCTCGGCCTCGCCGGCGGCGAACCCGGAAGAGTCTGGTGCGGGGGTGTTCATGGGGTGTCTCGCTCTCCGGTCACATCGCGGTCCGGGCCGACCACAGCTCGGGGAAGACCACCCGGGCCATGCTGCGCTGCAACCACGCCAGTCCGGCGGAGCCGCCGCTGCCGACCTTGGCGCCCATTGTGCGCTGCACCGCCTTGACGTGGTGCTGTCGCCAGTCGCCGAACTGCTCGGCGACCTCGGTCAGCGCCTCGCCCAGCAGCCGGAGGTGGTTGTCCGGCCCGGCGTGGGCGTAGATCCGCACCCAGGCCGCCTCGACGGCGGCGTGCGGCTCGTGCTCGACGGCGACGTCCCGGTCCAGCAGGTCGGCCGGGAGGTCGTGGCCGTGCCGGGCGAGCAGCGCGAGCACGTCGTCCCAGACGCTCGGCGCGGCCAGGGTGGCCCGCAGCTCGGCGTGCACCTCGGCCTGGCGCCGGAACGGCCGGATCAGCGCCTCGTCCCGGAGCCCGAGCAGGAACTCCAGGTGCCGGTACATCGCCGACTGGAAGCCGGAGCCCTCGCCCAGCAGGTTGCGGAACCGGTTGAAGTCGGCCGGGGTCATCCAGCGCAGCCCCTTCCAGGCGGCGTTCAGCGCCTCCAGGTGCAGGGCGGCACGGCGCAGCGGGGCCAGCGCGTCCCACACCCGGTCGACGCGCAGCAGCCGCTGGGTCTCGCGCAGCTCGTGGCAGGTCAGCCCGAAGTACAGCTCCATGATCTGGCTGACCATCAGGAAGGACATCTCGCCCGGGTCGTCGCTCAGCGGTCGCTGCAGCCGGTGCAGCGTGCTGGCCTGCACGTACGCGTCGTACGGCACCCGCTCGGCGAACTCCAGGGTCGGCTCCCCGCCGTTGCGGGCCGCTCGGGCGGCGCGCTGCCCCGGGGTGACCGGGCGTACCGCCGCCCGGGTGGGCTCCCGCAGGTCCGTCTGCTCCACCGCTCCTCCTCTGCTCGCTGGGTGCGCCGGCCTGGCCGGGCCGGGTGACCGACATGATCTCGCGGTGGAACGGGCAGACGGAATGCCGGATCAACGGCTCTGCCGCCCTCCGACCTGCGGCGCGGAAGGTGCGAGAGCGATTCGGCTTGGAGAATGTAAGGTCGCCTCATGGACGACATGGACTGGGCGCTGCTGCGGGAGCTGCAGGCCGACGCCCGCCTCTCCTTCAGCGAGCTGTCCCGGCGGGTGCACCTGTCGCCGCCGGCCGTGGCCGAGCGGGTGCGCCGGCTGGAGGAGGCCGGGATCATCGCCGGCTACCACGCCCACGTCGACCTGACCCGGGCCGGCCGCACGGTGGTCGCGTTCATCCGGATGTCCTGCTACGGCTCGCGGTGCATCCTGCACGACCCCGAGGTGGCGGGGTGGCCGGAGATCCTGGAGATCCACCGCATCACGGGCGACGCGTGCAGCATGCTGAAGGTGGCGGCCGGGTCGATCGGGGAGTTCGAGGCCGTCATCGACCGGCTCGCCCCGTACGGCCAGCCGTCCAGCACGATGGTCCTGTCCACCCCGCTGGACTGGCACCCCGTCACCCCGCTGCCCTCCTCCCCCCGCCACCGCTGACCGCCTCCTCCCCCCGCCAGCGCTGACCGCGATCCGGGTTTGCCCCGGAGCCAGCGGGAAAGCAGGCGCTGTTGCCCGGGGGAGGATTCCGGTGATCGTCACCGGAAGGGGGGATCATGCCGGTGTTCACAGCGTTCACACGTGCCCTGACCAGCGCCCTGTCCGTGTTGGGCCTGGTCGGGGCGTTCGTCCTGATCACGATCGCGCCCGCACCCGCGCGGGCGGGCGAGAACACCTTCGTCGAGGTGGTGCCCAACAGCGCCCAGGCCGGCACCCGGGTCAGGATCCGGGCCAGTTGCGACAACGCCAACAACCGCCAGGCCACCGTACGCTCCGACGCCTTCGGGGGACCGGTGGTGCTGCGGCCCGACAACGGCTTCCTGACCGCCCAGGCCACGATCCCGGGCAACAAGCAGCCCGGGGACTTCCCGGTCGACCTGCGCTGCGACAACGGCAACACCGCGACGACCACGCTCACGGTGCTGAACATGGAGCAGCCCACGAAGGGGCCGGCGACCGGGGGCGGCGGCACCGCCGGCGGCACGGGCACCGGCTCGGTGCTGCTGGTGGGCGGCCTCGCCGCGGTGGCCCTGGCGGTGGGCTTCGGATTCTTCGGCAACCGTCGTCGGACCGGGACCGGTTCCTGACCCGCCGCCGCCATGGCCCGCTCCCAGAGGCGTACCAGGCGATCCGATCCGGGCCGGGTCAGACGATCCGATCCGGGCCGGGTCCGGGCGACCACCCGGCGGGCGCTGCGGGCGTCCCGCCGGGCCGCGGCCGCCACCGCCCGGCGGCTGCGGCGGGTGGCCGGGGAGACGGTGTCGGCCAGCGTCGCCACCACCGACCCGGCGGTCGGGCCGCTGCCCGCCCGACCCCGGCACCGCTGGGTCGCCGCCGGCCGCCGGCTGGCGCCCGGCCGGAACCCCGGGCTCCCGGTCCTGGTGATCGGGACGCTGATGGTGCTGATCATCGCGATGCTCGCCGTGGAGCGGGTCGCCGGCGTGAGCGTGCTGCCGGACCGGTTCATCGCGGGGCTGCGGCCACCGCCGAAGAAGTTCCCGGTGCTGCCCGCCAGCCCTCCCGTCGACCTCACCATCGCGCCGATCGACGTCCGGGCGCCCGTACACAACGTCGGCATCGCCCCGGACGGCAGCATCGGCGTGCCGGACGCCGCCCGCGCCCAGGAGGCCGGCTGGTACGACCAGGGCCCGACCCCCGGGCAGTACGGCCCGGCCGTCATCGTCGGGCACGTCGACACCTCGACCGGGCCGGCGGTCTTCCACAAGCTGCGGGACCTGCGGGAGGGCGACCCCATCGAGGTCACCCGCGCCGACCGCTCGGTGGCGGTCTTCGAGGTGGACACGGTCGAGCGCTTCGGCAAGGAGCGGCTGCCCGTCGACGAGGTCTTCGGCGACTTCAGCCGCCCCCGGCTACGCCTGATCACCTGCGGCGGGCGTTGGGTCGGCGGGGAGACCGGCTACGCCGACAACGTGGTGGTCTTCGCGTCCCTCGTGCGATCCCGCACCGCCTGACCGGGGTGGCCTCGCGGGTCAGGCGGCCTCGGGCTCACGCAGGTCGAGCCAGTCGGCCCAGCGGGGGTCGGGCACCCGGTGGCCGAGGACCCGCCAGGCGGTGCCCTTCGGGGCGGCCGGCAGCGCGTGCAGCCGCCAGCCCAGCTCGGCCGGGGTCTTGTCGCCTTTGGTGTGGTTGCACCGGGCGCAGGCCGCGACGACGTTCTCCCAGGCGTGCCGGCCGCCCCGGCTGCGCGGGAAGACGTGGTCGATGGTCTCGGCGGGGCCCCGGCAGTAGGCGCAGCGCCAGCCGTCCCGGGCGAAGATCGCCCGCCGGGAGAGCCCGACGTGGGTGTGGTAGGGCACCCGCACGAAGCGGGTGAGCCGGACGACCGACGGCACCGGCAGCGCGTTGCGGGCGCTGTGCAGGACGCCGTCGCCGTCGGCGACGCAGACCGCCTTGGCGGAGAGCACGAGGATGGCGGCACGACGCACGGACACGACACACAGCGGCTCGTAGGTGGCGTTGAGGACCAGCGCACCGGAGCCCACCGTGGGTCGTATGTCAGGCATCGCGATCACCCTCCCGGTTCAGCGGCCCCGCACTCACCACCGCCGACCGGGAAACGGGCACAGCGACCCACCGCGGCCGACGCCGGCCGGATCACCGACGTCCGTGCGCCCATCGTCCCTGATCGGCCCCCGGATTGCACGTACTAATCCGGGGGTCCCTCCGGAAGCGTTTCCCCCGTCTGTCACGATGACCGGTTCGCCCTCGTACGGGCCGCCGCGACCCGGCAGCGCGCGGGGCCCGGGTCACGGCCCGGAGGGTCGGCGGGAGTACGAGGCCCCCGGTGCGGTACGAAGACAGCGTGACCGCCAGCCTCCTGCCGCTCGCCCTGCCCGCCGTCGAGGCGCCGACGCCGGACCCGTCGCCGACCTGCCTGGACGACGCGCTCTGCCGCAGCGTCTTCGACATCACCAACTCGGTGTGGTTCGCCGAGGGCAGCTACTGGATTTTGCTCAAGCCGCTGCGGATCGTCATGATCCTGCTGCTGGCGGTCGCCGCCCGGTGGCTGGTGCACCGGACGATCAGCCGGCTGGTGCGCACCACCACCGACGCGGGCGTGCCCACCATGCTGCGGCCCCTGCGCGAGCGGATCCCCACCGCCGCCGCGGAGCCGGGCGAGTTCGTCCCGGAGCGGCGCCGCCAGCGGGCCGAGGCGATCGGATCGGTGCTGCGCAGCCTCAGCACGGCGTTCATCTTCGGCATCGCGGTGCTGATGGTGCTCAAGGAGTTCAGCTTCGACCTGGCCCCGTTGCTCGCCAGCGCCGGCATCGCGGGCGTGGCGCTCGGCTTCGGCGCGCAGAGCCTGGTCAAGGACCTGCTCGCCGGCCTGTTCATGCTGATCGAGGACCAGTACGGCGTCGGCGACACGGTGGACCTCGGCGAGGCGACCGGCGTGGTGGAGTCGGTCGGGTTGCGGGTCACCACCGTCCGCGACGGTCGGGGCGTGCTCTGGTACATCCGCAACGGCGAGATCGTCCGGGTGGGCAACAAGAGCCAGGGCTGGGCCCTGGTCGTGGTGGACCTGCCGATCGGCTTCGCCGGCACCGAGCAGGCCACGGCGGTGCTGCGGACCGCGGCCGCCTCGGTGGCGGTGGACCCGGAGCTGGCGCCGGAGATCGTCGAGGCGCCCGAGGTGCTGGGCGTCGAGCAGATGACGGTCGAGGGCGCGGTGATCCGTACGGTGGTCAAGACGACCGCCGACGGGCAGTTCGCGGTCGGCCGGGAGCTGCGGCGCCGGCTGGCCGAGGCGCTGGAGAACTCCGGCATCACCGCGAAGATCGCGGCCGCCCGGCTCTATCCCGGCGTGCCGATCGCCGCCCCCGGCGAGACCGGGCAGGGCGGCGCGACCTGAGCGGCCGGGAAGGCCATCGGCGGGGGTCGCGGTCCGGGCGGCCCCTCGGGTATCGTCCGTTCGTTCAGTCGGAGATGCGACGATCAATCCGTTCGCCCTAGCCAGTTGTCAGACGATCGGGCAGAATCCGGTGCACGCGCTCCCCCAGAGCGTGATCACGTCCTCGCTGATCCGTGAATCTGACGACGGTTCCCGGGCCCGTCCATCACGAGTGGACCGCCCCGGGAACGATGGAGGCGACGGTGCCCGACGAGCGACCATCCCCGGAAGGGCCGGCAACCTTCCGTGAGGTGTTCGTCGATCGCGAATACCGCGCCGTCTTCGCGGCGAGCGCTCTCTCCTGGATCGGCGACTACATCGCCAAGGCCGCGGTCACCCTGCTGGTCTACGAGGCGACCCGGTCGGTCGCGCTCTCCGCGGCCGCGTTCGCGGTGAGCTACCTGCCCTGGCTGGTCGGCGGCCCCCTGCTCGCGACGCTCGCGGAGCGGCACCGCTACCGGCAGGTCATGGTGGTCTGCGACCTCGTCCGGATGGTGCTGATGGTCGGCATCGCCATCCCCGGCATTCCCGTCCCGCTGATCCTGGCCCTGCTCTTCGCCACCACCCTGGCCAACCCACCCAGCCAGGCCGCCAAGTCCGCGCTGATCCCCCTGATCCTCACCGGGGACCGGCTGGTGCTGGGGCTGTCGATCAACAGCAGCGTGGGCCAGGCCGCCCAGGTCGTCGGCTACCTCGCCGGCGCCGCCATCGCCGCCTTCAACCCCACGGTCGCGCTCCTGATCAACGCGGCGACGTTCGCCCTGTCGGCCGCACTGGTCCGCTTCGGGGTGGCGGACCGCCCGCCGGCGATGACCGCCGCGCACCGCAGCCACCTGTTGCGGGAGACCGCGGAGGGCTTCCAGATCGTGTTCGGCACCCCGGTGCTGCGGGCCATCGCCGTCCTCGTCTTCGCCGCCATGCTCTTCTCCGTGGTGCCGGAGGGCCTGGCCGCCGCCTGGGCCAGCGAGCACGCCGGTCGCCTGGACCCCGGCACCGCCCAGGCGATCATCATGGCGGCCAGCCCCGTCGGCTTCATCGTCGGCGGCCTCGTGGTCGGCCGGGCGTTCGGGCCGGACCGGCGGCTGACCATGATGCGGCCGTTGGCGGTGCTCTCTCCGCTGGCCCTGGTGCCCGCCCTGTTCGACCCACCGGCGCTGGTGGTGGCGCTGCTCGCCGCGGCCTCCGGGTTCGCGGTCGCCGGCATGCTCCCCGTGGCCAACGGCCTCTTCGTCCGGGCCCTGCCGGCCGGCTTCCGGGCGCGCGCCTTCGGGGTGATGGCCACCGGCCTCCAGGTGATCCAGGGCCTGGCCGTCCTGATCACCGGGCTGCTGTCCGAGCGCTACCCGATCCCGATCGTGGTCGGGGTGTGGAGCGCGGTCGGCGTCCTGCTGATGGCGCTCGTCGCCCTGCGCTGGCCGAGCCGGCCGGCCGTCGACGCGGCCGTCGCGGGGGCCGAGGCGGCGGGCAGGGCGACAGCGGGCACGGCGGTCCCGCTGGTCGGCGGTGCCGGTACGGAGACGGGGCCGTCGGGGGACGGCCGGCGCGGCCCGTCGGAGCAGCTCGACGGCGATCCGGTGGGCGGCCGGCCGGGCGAGCCGGGCTACCAGCGGCACGCGGTGAGCTGACGCACAGCCGCCACCCCCCGACGCCGCGGATGGCACCTGGCAGGATGGAACGGTGAATCCCGCAGGTGAGTCCGACCGTCCCGGCGCGTCGATGACCCTCTTCGAGGCGGTGGGCGGCGAGCCCACCTTCCGCAAGCTGGTGGACGAGTTCTACGCCGGGGTCGCCACCGACCCACTGCTGCGTCCCATGTATCCCGAGGAGGACCTGGGCCCCGCCGCGGACCGACTGGCCCTGTTCCTCATGCAGTACTGGGGCGGCCCGCACACGTACTCCGCCCAGCGCGGGCACCCCCGGCTGCGGATGCGCCACGCGCCGTTCCGGATCGGCGCCGCCGAGCGGGACGCGTGGCTGCTGCACATGCGCCGCGCCGTCGACCGGCTCGACCTGCCGCCGGAGATCGCCACCGCGCTCTGGGACTACCTTGAGCGGGCCGCGTACTTCATGGTCAACATGATGGAGGACCCGGCCGGGCCCGCCTGACCGCGCGCCGGGCACGGGGGTCGGTTCGGGGCAGGCCGCGTCGGCACCGGACGGCCTCGGCTCGACGCACGGCCGCCTCGGCTCGGTGCACGACCGCCTCCGCTCGCAGCACGGCCGCCTCCGCTCGGTGCAGGACGACCTCGGCTCAGAGCAGGGCGCCCTCGTCGTGCAGCCAGTCGACGAAGCTGGTGGCCACCGCCGCGCCACAGTCGAGCATCTCGACCAGGAGCGCGTCGTGCGCCCCGGCGCCGAACGGCACCTGCAGCTCGGCGTAGATCGGCAGCTGCCCGCGCTCCGTCGGGTCGCCGATGTATGCCTTGCAGAAGCGGCGGGTGTGGTTCCACTCGTTGACCACCCGGTAGGCCCGATCGGCCCAGTCGGGCGGCACCGTCGCGTGTGGACGGGCCCGCATCACCAGGATCTCGTCCTCGGGGCCCTCCAGGGTGACCAGCACCGCGTGCCGCTCCCACATGGCCAGCAGGTTCCCGTCGCCGTCGGCCAGGTAGCGCACGTCGAGCAGGTCGAGCGCGTCGCAGACACGACGCAGGGTGACCGGCTCGACGGTGGCCGGCATGTCCGCCATCACGGGTCGCTCGGCCACCGGGCAGTCGTCTCCCGGCTGACGGGGGGCCGGTGGTCCGACCCGGACGGTGCCCTCCACTGTGATCCCGCTCCGACTGTCCGGATCGCCGCCACCGTTGGCGGGACCGGGGCGCCATGACCACCACGGCATCGTTCGCGCACCTCACTCCCCAGCGGATCCAGCCGCCTACGGTGCGTTGGATCCGAGGATGGACGGTACCCGGACAGCCGGGTTGAAGCACCCCCCCAACGACAGCCC
The DNA here is from genome assembly GCF_055587185.1 of Micromonospora sp. NPDC048040. NCBI lineage: Bacteria > Bacillati > Actinomycetota > Actinomycetes > Micromonosporales > Micromonosporaceae > Micromonospora > Micromonospora sp. NPDC048040. Next base: position 23,881 of record NZ_JBVJGT010000015.1, read on the forward strand.
CAGGACAGAAGAATGACCGCGGGTCATCCGAACGGATGACCTCAGAGGGGCCGCACGGCAAGATCCGTAGCCTTCTGCGACCAGATCGCTCCGTAAGGTCCCACGAGTCCGACCCAACGGCCGACCGTACGCACCTGGACGTCGCCCGCGCCGGTCGCCTCCCCGGCGGTGCCCAGGAAGCCCATCCGGACCAACCCCTGGACCATCCGCTGGGTCACCTCGACCGGCTCGCCGGGCGGGTCGTCGGGGGTGACCACCACCGGCACGTGGTCGAGCAGCGCGTCGCGCAGCGCCCGCTGGCCGACCGCCCGGCCGGCCACGCCGTGCGCGGCGGCGTCGCGCAGGGTGCCCGCCGCCGCCGCGGCGATCCGCCGCAACTCCCCCGCCGGCAGCGTCTCCACCCGCCGGCTGGCCGGGGGCGGCAGCGGCCAGCGCCACCGCTCGTCCCGACGCCGGGGCAGCGCCCCGCCGCCGGCCGCCAGCTCGGCGAGCAGCTCGCCGGCCCCGACGGTGACGTCGCCGGGGCCGTCGCCGGCCACGGTGCGGACGACCAGCACCCCCCACGGCAGGCGCCCCCAGAGGGCCGTACGCCCCGCCACGCCGGTCGGCCGCAGCCGCACCGGCGCGTCCCGGTCCAGCCGCACCAGGCGGGCGAGGAAGGCCCCCGCGTCGGCCGCGTCCACGATCCCGTGCCCGCCGCCGGCCGCGCCCGCCGGAGTGGGGGCCGGCCCCCCGGCCCCCGTCACGCCGGCCCGAGCCGCGGCGCGTACGAGAGCAGGAACTCGCGCTCCTCCGGGCTGACCCGCCGGGGCGTCTGCCGGGTCAGGTCGAACGGCACCAGCACGGAGCGGGCCCGACTGGCCAGCACGTCGCCGTCGTACAGCTCGTAGGCGACCGTGAAGGACGCGGCCCGGATCTCCTCCACCCACAGCTCGATGCGCACCGTCGGAGCCGCCTCGGCGGTGGCCCGGCCGAGGGCGTAGTCGACCGGGCGCAGGTAGTCGACCTCGTGCCGACGGATCACGACCCCGTCGGCGAGCGAGCCCACGCCCCACGCCCGGCCGCCGGCGAACATCAACGCCACCCGCGCCTCCTCGTAGAGGGTGAGGAAGCGCGAGTTGTTGACGTGGCCGTACGCGTCCAGGTCCGACCACCGCAGGGTGCAGTGGTAAACGAATCGGTCACTCATGTTCGGCAGCGGTCCGCCGCGTCAGTCACGGGTCAGCTTGCGGTAGGTCACCCGGTGCGGGCGGGCCGCCTCGGCGCCGAGCCGGTCGACCTTGTTCTTCTCGTACGCCTCGAAGTTGCCCTCGAACCAGAACCACTTGGCCGGGTTCTCGTCGTCGCCCTCCCAGGCCAGGATGTGCGTGGCGACCCGGTCGAGGAACATCCGGTCGTGGGAGATGACCACGGCGCAGCCGGGGAACTCCAGCAGCGCGTTCTCCAGGCTGCCGAGCGTCTCGACGTCGAGATCGTTGGTCGGCTCGTCGAGCAGGATCACGTTGCCGCCGATCTTCAGCGTCAGCGCCAGGTTGAGCCGGTTGCGCTCGCCGCCGGAGAGCACCTTGGTCGGCTTCTGCTGGTCCGGCCCCTTGAAGCCGAACGCCGCGATGTACGCCCGGGACGGCATCTCGACCTTGCCGACCAGCAGGTGGTCCAGCCCGTCGGAGACCGTCTCCCAGACCGTCTTGTCCCCCGCCAGGCCGGCCCGGCTCTGGTCGACGTACGACAGCGAGACGGTGTCGCCGACCTTCACCGAGCCGGAGGTCGGCTCCTCCAGCCCGACGATGGTCTTGAACAGGGTGGTCTTGCCGACGCCGTTCGGGCCGATCACGCCGACGATGCCGTTGCGCGGCAGCGAGAACGACAGGTCGTCGATCAGCACCCGGTCGCCGAACGCCTTGACCAGGCCGTTGACCTCGATCACCGTGCTGCCCAGGCGCGGGCCCGGCGGAATCTGGATCTCCTCGAAGTCCAGCTTGCGGGTCTGCTCCGCCGCGGTGGCCATCTCCTCGTACCGCTCGAGCCGGGCCTTGGACTTGGTCTGCCGAGCCTTGGCGTTGGAGCGGACCCACTCCAGCTCCTCGTCGAGGCGCTTCTTCATCTTGGCGTCGCGGCGCCCCTCGACGGCCATCCGGGCGGCCTTCTTCTCCAGGTAGGTGGAGTAGTTGCCCTGGTAGCCGATGGCCCGACCGCGGTCCAGCTCCAGGATCCAGCCGGCCACGTTGTCGAGGAAGTACCGGTCGTGGGTGATCGCGATGACCGTGCCGGCGTACTTCGCCAGGTGCTGCTCCAGCCACTGCACGCTCTCCGCGTCCAGGTGGTTGGTGGGCTCGTCGAGCAGCAGCAGGTCGGGCGCCTCCAGCAGCAGCTTGCAGAGCGCGACCCGCCGGCGCTCGCCACCGGAGAGCTTGGTGACGTCGACGTCCGGCGGCGGGCAGCGCAGCGCGTCCATGGCCAGCTCGAGCTTGGAGTCGATGTCCCACGCGTCGGCGTTGTCCAGCTCCTCCTGGAGCCGGCCCATCTCCTCCATCAGCTCGTCGGAGTAGTCGGTCGCCATCTGCTCGGCGATGGCGTTGAACCGCTCCAGCTTCGCCTTGGTCTCCGCGACCGCCTCCTCGACGTTGCCGAGGACGGTCTTGGCGTCGTTGAGCGGCGGCTCCTGGGCCAGCATGCCCACGGTGTAGCCGGGCATGAGCCGGGCCTCGCCGTTGCTCGGCCGGTCCCACCCCGCCATGATCTTGAGGAGGCTGGACTTACCGGCGCCGTTCGGACCGACCACACCGATCTTGGCCCCCGGGAGGAAGCTCAGCGTCACGTTGTCGAGCACGACCTTGTCGCCGTGCGCCTTGCGCGCCTTTTCCAGGACGTAGATGTACTGGGCCACGGTGCGGGCTACCTCCGTAGGTTGCGACTGGGGGCCGGCGGGCGCGGGCTGCGACTTCCGTCCGCCGCCGCCGGCCGCTGGCCGGCCGCACGCACGCCGTCGTCAATCCTGACAGGTACGCGCCCCCGCGCCCACATCACCCCGCCCCGCCGGCCGGGCGCGCCGCGTCGCCGCCGCAGGCGACCGGCACTGTCGACAAGATCACGTACGGGGTTGCGCCGACGTGGACCGGGTAGGTGACTCCGGCACGGGGCCCCAGACGCCGCAGCTAGGCTCAGTACGCTCATTCGCGGTTGACCCGTCAGCACCCGGAGGTGGCCGAACGTGACCGTCCGCAGCTCCTTTGTCGTAGTGGCGAACCGGCTACCGGTCGACGAGGTGAGCACACCCGAGGGACGGCAGTGGCGCCGCAGCCCCGGGGGGTTGGTGACCGCGCTGCACCCCGTCCTCGCCGAACACCAGGGCACCTGGGTCGGCTGGGCCGGCGGCACCGGCGCCGCCCCCGAGCCCTTCGACCTGGAGGGCATCCGGCTGCACCCGGTGCCGTTGAGCGCGGAGGAGCTGGAGCGCTACTACGAGGGCCAGTCCAACGCGACGATCTGGCCGCTCTACCACGACGCGGTGGAGACGCCGGCCTACAAGCGCCGCTGGCGCGAGGCGTACCGCCTGGTCAACGCCCGCTTCGCGGAGGCCGCGGCGGAGGTCGCGGCCGAGGGGGCGACGGTCTGGGTCCAGGACTACCAGCTCCAGCTCGTCCCGGCGATGCTCCGCGAGCTGCGGCCCGACCTGCGGATCGGCTTCTTCCTGCACATCCCGTTCCCGCCGATCGAGCTGTTCATGCAGATGCCGTTCCGCACCGAGATCCTGCGCGGCCTGCTCGGCGCGGACCTGGTCGGGTTCCAGCAGCGGCTCGCCGCGCAGAACTTCGTCCGGCTGGCCCGGCACCTGCTCGGGCTGCGCTACGAGGGCCAGATGATCCAGGTCGACGGCCGCCAGGTGAAGGCCGGCGCGTTCCCCATCTCGATCGACACCAAGGAGATGGAGCGGCTGGCCGCCGACCCGGCGATCCAGGCCCGCGCGAAGGAGATCCGCGAGGAGTTGGGCAACCCGAAGACGATCATCCTGGGCGTCGACCGGCTCGACTACACCAAGGGCATCGAGTTGCGGCTCAAGGCGTTCCGCGAGTTGCTCGCTGACGGAAAGTTGACAGTCCCGGACGCGGTTATGGTGCAGGTGGCCACGCCCAGCCGCGAGCGGGTCGAGCACTACCAGGCGCTTCGCGTCAAGGTGGAGCGGGAAGTTGGTCGGATTAATGGCGAATTCGGCAGGGTCGGCGTGCCGGCGGTGCATTATCTGCATCAGTCGTACAGTCGCACTGAACTGGCCGCGATGTACGCCGCTGCCGACGTGATGATGGTGACCCCGCTCCGGGACGGAATGAATCTGGTGGCCAAGGAGTACGTCGCATCACGCGCCGACCAGGGCGGTGCGCTCGTGCTCAGTGAGTTCGCCGGCGCGGCCACCGAGCTGCGTCAGGCGTTCCTGTGCAACCCGCACGACCCCGACGCGGTCAAGGACGCCCTGCTGCGGGCCGTGCATGTCGAGAAGCCGGAGGCCCGCCGCAGAATGCGGACTATGCAACGCCATCTACGCGCCCACGACGTGGGGCACTGGGCCAAGTCCTTCCTCACCGAGCTCGGTGTGCCCGAGGCGGAGGAAGCGTGAACGCCGCCAGCGACATCGTCACGCCCGCGGCGGGCACGATGGACCCGGAGCTGCGCGCCGCCATCGGCCGGATCGCCCGGGTGCCACAGCTCCTGATCGCCTGCGACTACGACGGCACCCTGGCGCCGATCGTGGAGGACCCGAGCAAGGCCGTCCCGCTGCCGGAGTCGGTGGCCGCCGTCCGGGCGCTGGCCGCCCTGCCCCAGACCACCGTGGCGGTGGTCTCCGGGCGGGCCCTGCGCGACCTGGCCGCGCTCTCCCGGCTGCCCAGCGAGGTGCACCTGGTCGGCAGCCACGGCTCCGAGTTCGACATCGGCTTCGTCGAGCGGCTCTCCCCCGAGCTGATCGCCGTGCGCACCCGGCTGCGCGACGCGCTGCGCGAGATCGCCACGGCGCACCCGGGCATCCGGCTGGAGCGCAAGCCGGCGAGCGTCGCGGTGCACACCCGCGGGGTCGACCCGCAGGTCGCCGCCGCCGCCATCGAGGCGGTCCGCACCGGCCCCGCCACCTGGGATGACGTCACCGTCACCCAGGGCAAGGAGGTCATCGAGCTGTCGGTGGTCGCCACCCACAAGGGCACGGCCGTCGACCAGCTGCGCACCCAGCTCTCCGCCAGCGCGGTGCTCTTCATCGGCGACGACGTCACCGACGAGAACGCCTTCGGCAACCTGCACGGGCCGGACGTCGGCATCAAGATCGGCCCCGGCGACACCCAGGCCGGCTACCGGGTGGCCGACCCGATCGAGGCCGCCCGGGCCCTCGGCCTGCTGCTCGAGACCCGCCGGCACTGGCTCTTCGGCGAGCGGGCGGTGCCGATCGAGCGGCACTCGATGCTGGCCAACGGCCGCACGGTGGCGCTGCTCACCCCCGAGGCCAAGATCACCTGGCTCTGCCACCCCAAGCCGGACTCGGCGGCGATCTTCGCCGACCTCGTCGGCGGCAGCCCGGCCGGGCACTTCAGCGTCGCCCCGGAGCGCGGGGGCATCCCGCTCGGCCAGCGCTACCGCTCGGGCACGATGACCGTCGAGACCCGGTGGTCGGGCCTGACCGTCACCGACTGGCTGGACAAGCCGGCCACCGAGACCACGCCCGACGGCCCGGCCGTCATCACCGGCGACTCGACCCTCGTCCGGGTGCTCACCGGCTCCGGCCGGGTCCGCCTGGAGTTCGCGCCCCGGCCCGAGTTCGGCCAGGTCGCGGTGCAGTTGCAGCCGCTCGGCGACGGCCTGCTGGTGCTCGGCTCCAACGAGCCGGTCGCGCTCTACTCCCCCGGGGTGGAGTGGCAGGTCAGCGGCGACGGCGGCAACTACGAGACGGCCAAGGCGGTCGTCGACCTCTCCGCCGCCGGCGGGCAGGTCGTGCTGGAGCTGCGCTTCGCCACGCACAGCCTGGAACACCACCGGCTGCCGGTCCACGAGCGGCAGGCCCTCGCCGAGCAGCCGTGGAAGGACTGGGTCGCCTCGCTCCGGCTGCCCAACACCGCGCGGGACATGGTGGCCCGCAGCGCGCTGACCCTGCGGGGGCTCTGCCACGAGGCCACCGGCTCGATCCTCGCGGCCGCGACCACCTCGCTGCCCGAGGAGCTGGGCGGCGTCCGCAACTGGGACTACCGCTACTGCTGGCTGCGGGACGCGGCGATGACCGCGCGGGCGCTGGTCGACCTGGGCTCGACCGAGGAGGCCGAGGCCCTGCTGCGCTGGGTCGACGGGTGCATCGAGCGCACCGGCGGGCACCCGGAGCGGCTGCACCCGCTCTACACGGTGGACGGCTACGAGCTGGGCGCCGAGGCGGTCATCGACACGTTGCCCGGCTACGCCGGCTCCCGGCCGGTCCGCGTCGGCAACCTCGCCAACCACCAGCTCCAGCTCGACGTCTTCGGCCCGATCGCGGACCTGATCGCCGCCGTCGCCGACGCCCGGGGCTCGGTCCGCGAGGACGAGTGGCGGGTGCTGGAGAACATGGTCGAGGCGGTCCGCCGCCGCTGGCACGAGCCCGACCACGGCATCTGGGAGGCCCGCCTCCCCCCGCGGCACCACATCTTCTCCAAGGTCATGTGCTGGATGACCGTCGACCGGGCGTTGCACGTCGTACGCCAGCACGGCGGCGAGGACCGGCCGGAGTGGGTGGAGCTGCGCGACCGGATCGGCGCAAACGTGCTGGAGTACGGCTGGCACGAGGCCGTCGAGGCGTACAGCGTGGCGTACGGGGACGAGGACATGGACGCCTCGTCGCTGTGGATCGGGCTGTCCGGCCTGCTCCCCGGCGACGACCCGCGCTTCCTCTCCACGGTGCTGCGGATCGAGGCGGACCTGCGCAGCGGGCCGGTCGTCTACCGCTACCACTGGGACGACGGCCTGCCGGGGCGCGAGGGCGGCTTCCACATCTGCACCGCGTGGCTGATCGAGGCGTACCTGCGCACCGGGCGGCGTACCGACGCCGAGGAGCTGTTCACCCTGATGGTGGACACCGCCGGCCCGACCGGCCTGCTCCCCGAGCAGTACGACCCGCTGGCCGAGCGCGGGCTGGGCAACCACCCGCAGGCGTACAGCCACCTCGGGCTGATCCGCTGCGCCCTGCTGCTGGACAACATGCTCAAGCAGTGACCTGACCAGCAAAAACGGCGGCCGGAGACCACGTCTCCGGCCGCCGTCGTTCATCCCACGAGATCAGACCCGAGCCGGACCCGAGCCACCGCACGGACCACGACCACCGGGGATTTCCGGGAAGCCCGCTCGCGGAGGGATCAGGCCTGACCGCCCGGAGCGAGCGGGCTTCCCGGAAATCCGTCAACACCAGCCCCGGCGAGGGCAGTGACCACGTCTCCCACCACGACGACGGCCGGCGGTCGCAGGTCGGCGGCGACCACGTCGGCGGCCACCGCGCCGAGCGTGGAGCGGAGCACCCGCTGCGAGCCGGTCGTCGCCTCCTGCACCACCGCGGCCGGCGTCTCGGCCGGGCGGCCGTGCGCGACCAGCGTCGCGGTGATCGCGGCGAGGTTCTTCAGCCCCATCAGGACGACCAGCGTGCCGCGCAGCCCGGCCAGCGCGTCCCAGCGGACCAGGGAGGCCGGCGAGTCGGGTGCGACGTGCCCGGAGACCACCGTGAACTCGTGGGCCACCGCCCGGTGGGTGACCGGGATGCCGGCCGCGGCCGGTGCCGCGATGGAGCTGGTCACGCCGGGGACCACGGTCACCGGCACGCCCGCCGCCGCGCAGGCCAGCAACTCCTCGCCGCCCCGGCCGAAGACGTACGGGTCGCCGCCCTTGAGCCGCACCACGGCCTTCCCGGCCAGCGCCCGGTCCACCAGGATCCGGTTGATCTCCTCCTGGGCCCGGGACGGCCCGTACGGGATCTTCGAGGCGTCCACGAGTTCCACGTCGGCGCGCAGCTCGTCGAGGAGCAACCCCGGCACCAGCCGGTCGGCGACCACCACGTCCGCCTCGGTGAGCAGCCGCCAACCCTTCACGGTGATCAGCTCCGGGTCGCCGGGCCCGGCCCCGACGAGCGCCACCCGCCCGGGCCGGGTGCGCCGCCGGGTCCCTTCCCCCACCGCAGGCGGCGGTAGGGGGCCCTTCCCCGCATCCAGCAGGTCGCGGACCGCGTCACGGACAGCCATCGCCCGACGCGGGTCGCCGCCGCCGAGCACCGCCACGGTCACCGGCCCGTGCCGGGTCACCGCCGGGGTCCAGGCGGTGGCGGCGGCCCGGTCGTCGGCGCGTACGCAGAAGATGCGGCGCTCGGCGGCGGCGGCGCTGACCGACGCGGCGGCGAGCGGGTCGTCGACCGCGACCTGCACCAGCCACGCGCCGTCCAGGTCGTCGGGGGCGAACCGGCGCGGCGCCCAGTGCAGCCGTCCGGCGTCGACGTGCGACCGCAGCGCCGGGGTCAGCTCCGGCGCGACGAGGAGGACGTCCGCGCCGGCGTCGAGCAGGGCGGGCACGCGGCGGGTGGCCACCGTTCCCCCACCCACCACGACCACCCGCCGGCCGGCGAGCCGCAGGCCCAGGGGGTACGGGTTGCCGCTCACGCCGCCGCCTCGCTACCGAGCCCGATGGTTCGCTCGCTCCGCCCGCTCACTTCTCGGCCACCCCCGCCGAGTCGAAGGTGGCGACCTCGTGCAGCACCCGGACCGCGCCGGTGACCACCGGCAGCGCGAGCAGCGCGCCGGTGCCCTCGCCGAGGCGCAGCCCCAGGTCGATCAGCGGCTCCAGCCCCAGCCGGCGCAGCGCGACGGTGGCGCCCGGCTCGGCGGAGCGGTGCCCGGCCACCATGGCGGTCACGGCGTGCGGGGCGAGGGCCGCCGCGGCGAGGGCCGCGGAGACCGCGATGACCCCGTCCAGCAGGACCGGGGTCCGGCGGGCGGCGGCGCCCAGGATCAGTCCGGCCAGGGCGGCGTGCTCCAGGCCACCGACGGCGGCCAGCACGCCCAGCGGGTCGGCCGGGTCGGGGGCGTGCCGGCGCAGCGCGGCGCGCACCACGTCCACCTTGCGGGCGTACGTGGGGTCGTCGACCCCGGTGCCCCGGCCGGTCGTCTCCGCCGGGTCGATGCCGGCGAACGCGGCGATCAGGGCGGCGGCCGGCGTCGTGTTGCCGATGCCCATGTCCCCGGTGAGCAGGATGCCCGCGCCCGCGTCGACCAGCTCGCCGGCCACCCGGATGCCGGTCTCCACCGCCGCCCGGGCCTCGTCCCTGGTGAGCGCGGCCGTGACCGCCAGGTCCCGGGTGCCGGGTCGGACGTTCGCCGCGACCAGCCGGGGCACGTCCCGGGCCGGCGCGGTGCCGGTGGCGCCCGCCCCGGCGGGGTCCGCCGCCGGCGCGTCGGGGACCGGCAGCGGGGTGGCCACGCCGACGTCGACCACCGTGACGGAGGCGCCGGCCTGCCGGGCGAACGCGTTGACCACCGCCCCGCCGGCCAGGAAGTTCCCGATCATCTGCGCGGTGACCTCCTGCGGCCAGGGGGTCACCCCCTGGGCGTGCACGCCGTGGTCGCCGGCGAAGATCGCGACCGCGGCCGGCTCCGGCAGCGGCGGCGGGCAGTGCCCGGCCAGGCCGGCGAGGCGTACGGAGAGCTCCTCCAGGGCACCGAGCGAGCCGGCCGGCTTGGTCAGGCGCCCCTGCAACTCCCGGGCGGCGGCCATCGCCGGCTCGTCCGGCGGCCGGATCGCCGCGATCGTCGTCTCCAGCATCATGCCTCCAGGATCTCCACCAGTACCTCGGTGAACGCGTCGGTGGTGGCCGGGTCGCGCACGGCGATCCGCAGCCAGTCCGGCCCGAGACCGGGGAACGTGTCGCCCCGGCGCACCGCCCAGCCGCGCTGCCGCAGGGCGGCCCGCACCTCGGCGGCCCCGGGCAGATGCACGAGCACGAACGCGCTGGCGGGGCGGCCGGCGACGCGTACGCCGGGCAGGGCCGACAGGCGGGCGACCAGGTGCGCGCGGTCGGCGGCGAGCCGGGCGGCGATGGCGCGCTCGGCCTCGACCGCGACGGGCGTGGCACAGGCCGACGCGGCGGCCAGGGCCGGGGTGGAGACGGCCCACAGCGGCTGGGCGGCGGCCAGCCGCTCCAGCAGCGCGGCCTCGCCGAGCAGGTAGCCGATCCGCAGGCCGGCCAGTCCCCAGGTCTTGGTGAGGCTGCGGACCACCACCAGGCCGGGCAGGTCCCGTCGGGCGGCCAGGGACTCCGGTTCGCCGGCCACCCCCGCCGCGACCGTGGTGTCGGCGAACGCCTCGTCGACCACCAGCACCCGGCCGGGCCGGGCCAGCGCGGCCAGGTCGGCGGCGGGGTGCAGCACGGAGGTGGGGTTGGTCGGGTTGCCGATCATGACGAGGTCGGCGTCGGCGGGCACCCGGGCCGGGTCGAGCCGGAAGTCGTCGCCCGCGTCGAGCAGCACCCGCTCCACCTGGTGCCCGGCCGCGCGCAGCGCCGCCTCCGGCTCGGTGAACTGCGGGTGCACCACCACCGGCCGGCGTACGCCCCGCAGCGCCCGGGCCAGCAGCACGAAGCCCTCGGCCGCGCCCGCGGTCAGCAGCACCTCGGCCGGCGGGCGCCCGTGCCGGGCGGCGACGGCGGCCCGCGCCGGCCCCGGGTCGGGGTACGCGGCGAGGTCGCCGAGGGCGGCGGTGATCGGGTCGGCCAGCCAGTCCGGCATGGCGTCCCGCCGCACGTTGACGGCGAGGTCGACCAGCCCGTCGCCCACCTCGGCGTCCCCGTGGTGGGTGAGGTCGGGCTCGTTCCCCGCGGGGTCGGGTCCGGGCCCCGCAGGGCCGGGTCCGGTCCGGGCGGGGTCGGGCTCGTTCCCCGCGGCGTCGGGTCCGGGCTCGGCGGCGGGGAGGGTCTCGGTCGGCTGACCACGCATGTCCGCGATCCTGCCGGGAAGGCGGCGCACGGGACAGCGGATCCCGGCGTGGGACGCGTCACCACACGGGCGTTTATGAATATTTCTCAAGTGCGAATCGGAATTGTCATAACTTGGCCCTGTGAGCAACCGACCCCTTGCTGCCGCTGGTCGTCTCGTTCCCCTTCTCCGCGCCGGGCTGATCGCCGGCATCGTGGTCGCCGCCGTGGCCTACCCGGTGGCCGCCGCCACCGGCCTCGGCGCGAAGGTCACGGCGCACGCCATGGAGCACAAGACCAAGATCCTCACCACCGCGCTGCCGGCCGAGACGTCGTACCTCTACGCGCCCGACGGCAAGACGGTGCTGACGATGTTCTACGAGGAGTACCGGCAGTACACGAAGCTGGCGGACATCTCGCCGAACATGCAGCAGGCGATCGTCGCCGCCGAGGACAACCGCTTCTACCAGCACCGGGGCGTCGACCCGAAGGGCGTCGCCCGCGCCTTCGTGGCCAACGCCCGCTCCAGCGGCGTCTCCCAGGGCGCCTCCACCCTCACCATGCAGTACGTCCGGATGGCGCTGCGCGACAGCGCGAAGACGCCGAAGGAGGTGCAGGAGGCCACCCAGCAGACCAGCCTGCGCAAGGTCCGGGAGATGCGGATGGCGCTGGACCTGGAGAAGGAGCTGAGCAAGGAGCAGATCCTCGAGCGTTACCTCAACTCCGCCTACTTCGGGCACCGGGCGTACGGCATCTACGCGGCCAGCGAGATCTTCTTCTCCAAGCCCCCGAAGGACCTCACGCCGGTCGAGGCGGCCACCCTCGCCGGGCTGGTGAAGTCCCCGTCCGAGTACGACCCGGCCACCTCGGACCAGAAGGACGCCACCGGCCGGCGCAACTACGTGCTGGACCGGATGAGCCAGCTCGGCTACCTCTCGCCCGACGACGTGGCGCAGGCCAAGACCGAGCCGATCCGGCTGAAGCTGACCTACCCGCCGAACGACTGCGCGGCGGTGCCGGAGAAGTGGAACAGCTGGGGCTTCGCCTGCGACTACCTGAAGAACTGGTGGAGCGCGCAGCCCGCGTTCGGGGAGAACCGGCTGGAACGGATGGACAAGCTGCGCCGGGGCGGCTACCGGATCGTGCTCAGCATGGATCCGAAGATCCAGGCGGCCGCCGAGCAGAACGTCGGCAGCAAGGAGAACACCGGCAGCCCGTTCGCCAACGGCATCGTGGTCTCCGAGCCCGGGACCGGACGGGTGAAGGCGATGGCGGTGAACCGGACGTACTCGCTGAAGCTGGACGAGAACCCGCCCAGCTCCAACCCTGAGGCCGGGCCGAAGGTCAAGGCGAACTACCCCAACACGGTGGCGCCCCTGCTCGGCGGCGGCGACCTGCCGGGCTACCAGGCCGGTTCGACGTTCAAGATGTTCCCGATGCTGGCCGCGCTGAACGCGGGCATGCCGCTGTCCACCTCGTTCAACGCCCCGTACCGGTACCGCTCCGAGGTCTACAACGGCTGGGCGCCGTCCAACGCCAGCGGCGCGATGTCCGGTAACCAGACCATGTGGTCCGGCTTCGGCAAGTCGGTGAACACGTACTTCGTGTGGCTGGAGGAGCAGGTCGGCGCCGACAAGGCGGTCCGCCTCGCCGAGCAGCTCGGGCTGCGCTGGCGCACCGACGTCGACCGGGAGCACGCGTCCCCGGCCAAGGCGAAGACGTGGGGCGCGTTCACCCTGGGCGTCTCCGACGCCACCCCGCTGGAGATGGCGAACGCGTACGCCGCGATCGCCGCGGACGGCCGGTACTGCGAGGCGATCCCCGTGCAGGCGATCTACAACCGGGACGGCACGCCGACCACCTGGAAGACCGCCTCCGGGATCGAACGCGAGGTCGCCAAGCCGCGCTGCCGGCAGGTGGTGAACGCCGACGCGGCCCGGGCCGCCACCGACGCCGCCCGCTGCCCGACCGGCGACACCCCGGCCCGCGGGAGCTGCGGCGGCTGGTCGACGGCGGACAGCGTACGGGGCACGGTCGGCCGGCCGGTCGCGGGCAAGACGGGCACCACCGACAGCACCCGGTCGGCCTGGTTCGTCGGCTACACCCCGGAGCTGGCGGCGGCGAGCTTCATCTCCGACCCGGACAACCCGTTCAACGCGGTCGGCGACGGCCAGTCCCAGATCCCGATCGCCGCGGTCGCGGAGACCCTCCGTGACGCGCTCAAGGGGCAGCCCACCCGCCAGTTCACCCCGCCGTCGGACCGCATCGTCGGCTGACCACCGCCCGCCGCCCCCGCCGTCGGCGGGGGCGAGGGTCGGGCGGGTCAGCGGAGGTCGGGCGGGTCAGCGGAGGTCGGCGGCGACGAAGGACCAGACCTCCAGGTCGACCCGGCCGCCCCGGACGAAGCCGGCGTTGCGCAGCAGGCCCTCGTAGCTGAAGCCGGCCTTCTCGGCGACCCGGCGGGAGGCCAGGTTACCGGGGGCGACGCGCAGCTCGACGCGCTGGAAGCCGTGTTCGAGGATCAGCGCGATGGCGAGCGCGTCGACCGCCTCGGCGGCCAGCCCGAAGCCCCTCGCGTGCGCCGCCATCGCATAGGAGACCTCGGTGCACCGGGCGCCCCAGTCGGTGCGCCGGGTCCACAGGCAGCCGACCACCCGGTCGTCCTCCCGGCGCACCACCGCGTAGTGGTCGCCGTCGCCGCTGTCACGCCGTTGCCGGGCCAGGTCGGTGCACCAGGCCAGCCCGTCGATCTGGCCGGACGTGTCGACCAGCGGCAGCCACCGCTGGGTCTGCCGGTCGGCGAAGACCTCGTCGGCGGCCTTCGCGTCGGCGGCGGTCAGCGCGCGCACCTCGGTGCGGGGCGTGGAGACCGTCAGCGCCGGGAAGCGGCGCACCGCCACCTGGCCGATCACGCGGGCACCCCGCCGAGCCGGGCGGTCGCGGAATCGACCGCCGCCTCCGCCGCCGCGTCGACCAGCCGGGCGGCGAGCTGCGGGTACGCCGCCCAGTGCACGGTGAGCTGCGAGGCGTGCACGCCCCGCCAGACGAAGCCCTCGGGCGCCCCGCCGTCCCAACTCCAGGCCGCCCGCGCGCCGGCGCGCGGGGTGAGCACGGCACGGTGCTCCTTGTACCCGGTCACCACCGTGCCCGCCGGCGCCACCACGCCGTCGGTCAGGGCGGTCGCCTCCCGGTAGCCGACGACCAGGCCGTCCCGGCTGGTCCCGACCGCGTCGAGCACCCCGCACATGGGCAGTCCGTCCAGTTCCCGGGCCAGCCAGAGCAGGCCGGCGCCCTCGGCGACGACCGGCCGCCCGGTGCGGGCCAGCTCGGCGACCGCGATGCAGAGCCGACGGTTGGCGGAGAGCTGCTCGGCGTACGACTCGGGAAGCCCGCCGCCGACGACCAGCGCGGCGGCACCGGCGGGCAGCGCCTCGTCGTGCAGCGGGTCGACCGTCACCACCTCCGCGCCGGCCGCGCGGAGCAGCTCCGTGGCCTCGGCCTGGCCGTAGCTGCCGCCCGCCGCCCCGGCGACCGCGACGACCGGGCGCGGGCCGGCGGCGGGCCGGTCGGCCGCGGGCGACCACGGCGGCGTCGGCAGGGGCGGGGCGGAGCGGGCCAGCCCCAGCAGCCGGTCCAGGTCGACCGTGGCGGCGACCGCCTCGCCGAGCCGGCGTACGGCGCGGGTGGCCTCACCGGTGCGGGCGAGCGCGGGCACCGCCCCGTGCCGGCGCGGCGGCAGCACCGCCGGCAGGTCGTGGCGGCGCAGCACCCCGTAGACCGGTACGCCGATGTCGTCGAGCGCCGCGCGCAGCAGCTCCTCGTGCCGCGCCGAGGCCACCCGGTTGAGGACCACCCCGCCGAGCCAGAGCTGCTCGTCGTACGCCCGGAAGCCCTGCACCAGGGCGGCCACCGACTGCCCCATCGCGGCGACGTCCACCACCAGCACGACGGGGCTGCGCAGCGCGGTCGCCACGGCGGCCGTCGACTCGCTCTCCGGACGGCCGGTGAGGCTGTCGTACAGCCCCATGCTGCCCTGCACCAGCGCGAGCCCGGCGCCCGACGCCCCGTGGGCGACCAGCGGGGCGATCCGGTCGGCGCCGACCAGCCGGGGGTCGAGGGTGCGACCGGGGCGGCCCGCGGCCAGCCCGAGGTACGCGGCGTCGACG
This sequence comes from Micromonospora sp. NPDC048040, assembly GCF_055587185.1. NCBI lineage: Bacteria > Bacillati > Actinomycetota > Actinomycetes > Micromonosporales > Micromonosporaceae > Micromonospora > Micromonospora sp. NPDC048040. Next base: position 38,992 of record NZ_JBVJGT010000015.1, read on the forward strand.
TGGTCCGGGCCGATCTTGAACCCGGCGACGTCGACGCCCCGGTCGGCGAGCGCCGCGAGCAGCCCGATCGCCAGCGTGTTCTTGCCGTGGCCGGAGGACGGCGCGCTGAGCACCAGGCGCGGCACGACGGTCATCATCGACTCCCTGCGGGGCGGCGGGGGAACCCTGCGGCGGGCCGACCGCGCGGTCCGCCCGCGTGACGATAGCCGACGCGGGCGGCGGCCGGCCGTCGCCGAGCGGACCTGTCGGGCGCGGCGCCGGGGGGCGGATCGGGGCCGCTGGGACCGGTGACCCGGCGCGGATCGGGGCCGCCGAGGTCGCTGACCGGCGCGGATCGGGGCCGCCGAGGCCGCTGACCGGCGCGGATCGGGGCCGCCGAGGTCGGTGGCCCGGAGCACAGGGGTAGCCTCGTGGTCGTGTACCGGTTCCTGCTGACGCCGCGCTGGCTGGGCATCCTCGCGCTGACCCTGGTCGCCGCGGCGGTGATGGTGCTGCTCGGAAACTGGCAGCTGGACCGCTACCACGGGCGTACGGCGATCAACGAACGGATCGACGCCGGCCTGCGGATGGACCCGGTCCCGCTGCGAGACGTGCTGCCCGCCCCGACCGGCGGCAGCGGCACGGCCGGCCCCGCGCCCGCCGAGGAGAGGTCCTGGACCAAGGTCACCGTGACGGGCCGGTACGACTCCGCGAACGTCGTCCTGGTCCGGGGCCGTGCCGTGGAGCGCACGGTCGGCTTCGAGGTGCTCACCCCGCTCGTGCTTGCCGACGGCACGGCGGTGCTGGTGGACCGTGGTTGGATCCCGCCGGCTCCGGGCGGTGACGCGACCGTCCAGCCGAACGTGCCGCCCGCTCCCACCGGTGAGGTCACCGTGACGGGCCGGGTGCACCTGAGCGAGAGCGGCTCGGTCGGCGTCACCCGGCGCGACGGCAAGCTGGAGACCCGGCGGATCGGCGTGCCCCGGCTGGCCCAGGAGCTGCCGTACCCGGTGCACGGGGCGTACCTGCTGCTGGACGAACAGACCCCGGCGGCCGACCCGACCTTCAAGGACGTGCCGGTCGGGCACACCAACAACTGGCAGAACTTCGGCTACGTCGTGCAGTGGTGGATCTTCGCCGCGATGACCCTCTTCGGCTACGGCTGGGTGGCCCGCCGGGAGGCCCGCCGGCTGGCCGGCGTGGGGCAGGAGCGGCCCACCGACCGCGCCGCGGAGCCCGCGTCGCACAGCGTCGCCTGAGCGACGCGGTCCGCCGCGCCGGTCCCGGGCGCTGGACGGTCGATCCGCGGTTCCTCGGCCGCACCGGTCCCGTTGTAGGGTCCGTCAATGATCAATCTGCGTGGGGGTTCGCAGTGACCCCTGATCCCACCATGCCGCTGCCGCCCTCGGAGCCGGCGACTCAGCCGCACCCGACGACCGATCCCTGGGCATCCGCCCCGGTCTCGACCGGTTACCAGGCGCCGCCGGCAGCGCCGCACCACCTCGCACCGCCGCTCCCGGGCCCGGACTCCGCCCCACCGGCCGCGCAGTACTCCGCCCCGCCGGCCCAGCCCTACTCCGCCCCGCCGGCAGCCGCGCAGTACTCCGCCCAGCCCTACTCCGCCCCGCCGGCCCAGCCCTACTCCGCCCCGCCGGCCCAGCCGTACGCGGCGGCGCCCGGTACGGATCTGGTCCGGCCGGGACCGCACCCGCCGGTGATGGCGCCAGCAGCCGGGCAGCCGGGCCCGCTGCCGACCGGCTACCCGCCGCCCGCACAGGGCGCGGTGGCGGTGCAGATCGGCGAGATCATGGTGAGCCCGCCGGTGATCCGTACGCCGGCCGGCGTGCTGCCGCTCGCCGGCGCCTCCTGGCACGTCGTCGACCACTGGCAGCAGGAGCAGAAGACCGCCACCTGGGCGGTGGTGTGCGCCATCGTCGGTTTCTTCTGCCTGACCTTCTTCAGCCTGCTGTTCCTGCTGATCAAGGAGACCCGGCACCACGGCACCGTGCAGGTCACCGTGTCGAACGGCGCCCAGCAGTACGTGGCCCGGATCCCCGTCGCGAACCAGGTCCAGGTGCAGCACATCAACAACCAGGTCAACTACGCCCGGTCGCTGTCGAACATGTGACCCGCCCACGGCTCGCGCCGCCCGGCACACCCCCGCCGGGCGGTCAGCCGCTGGCCCGCCCTGCGTGGATGGCGCGCACGTCGTCGATGGTGTCGGCATCGGCCGCTGTCTTGTCGTCGCGGTAACGCACCACCCGGGCGAAGCGCAACGCCACCCCGCCCGGGTAGCGGGAGCTGGTCTGGACCCCGTCGAAGGCGATCTCGACCACCTGCTCGGGGCGGACCCGCACCACCCAGTCGCCGCGCTCGACGGCGAGGGAGAGGAACCGCTCGGTCTGCCAGCGCAGCACCTCGTCGGTCAGGCCCTTGAACGTCTTGCCGAGCATCACGAAGTCGCCGGTGCGCGGGTCCCGCGCGCCGAGGTGCAGGTTGGACAGCCAGCCCTGGCGCCGGCCGCTGCCCCACTCCACCGCGAGCACCACCAGGTCGAGGGTGTGCCGGGGCTTCACCTTGACCCAGGCGGCACCCCGACGGCCGGCGTCGTAAGGGGCGTCGGGCGCCTTCACCACGACCCCCTCCTGGCCGGCGTCGACCGCGGCGGCGAACGCCTCGCCGGCCCGCTCCGGGCCGTCGACCTCCATCCGACCGACCAGCAGCGGAGGGTCGACCGCGGCGGCGAGCGCGGCCCAGCGCTCCCGGCCGGGCAGGTCGATCAGGTCGTTGCCGTCGAGGTGCAGCAGGTCGAAGAAGTACGGCGTCAGCACCGTCTCGCCGGTGGACTCGGCGGCGGCGAGCACGGCCGGGGCGACCGGGGCCCGGCCGGTGGTGCTCGGCGTGGTGCGCCGCGCCGCGCGGCTCGACGTCTCCTGGAAGGGCAGCGGCCGGCCCGTCGCGTCGAGCCCGATCGCCTCGCCGTCGAGCACCAGCTCGCGGGCGGGCAGCGCCCGCACGGCGGCGACCACCTCGGGCACCCGGGCGGTGATGTCGTCGAGGCTGCGGGTGAAGACGGCGATGTCGTGGCCGGAGCGGTGCACCTGGATCCGGATGCCGTCGAGCTTGACGTCGACCACGGCGGGCGTCCCGGTGGCGGCGAGCGCCTCGTCCACCGAGGGCGCGCTCTGGGCCAGCATCGGCGCGAGCGGGCGGCCGACCTGGAGGCCGAAGGCGGCCAGCGCCGGCGCGCCGCCGTCGAGCGCGGCGACCGCGACCGCCCGCAGGTCGCCGGCGAGCAGCAGAGCCCGGCGTACGGCGGCGACCGGCACGTCGGCCGCCCGGGCCACCGCGTCGGCGAGCAGCCCCGCCTGGGCGCCCTGCCGCAGTTCGCCACTGAACAGGCCGGTCAGCAGCCGCTGCTCGTCGGCGGTGGCGGCGGCGTAGAGCGCACCGAGCAGCGCCCGGCGGCGGGCCTGCGAACCCGGCCCACGCACCGCCGCGATCTCGTCGACGGCCGCGTCGACGGCGGCCACGGTCAGGGTCGGCTCGGCCGCCGGGGGCGGCAGGTCACGCAGGCTCGCCCAGCCCACCCCGGTCTGCCGCTGACGCAGCTCGCCGGCCAGCCACCCCGAGCCGGCCGCGACCTCGTCGGGGTCGAGCGACCGCAACGCCTCGGCGAGCAACTCCACCTTGGCCCGGCGGGCCCGGGTGGCGCCGACGGCGGCGGAGGTGGCTGCCAGGTCGATGAACCGCACGGGTCCATCCTGCCAGCCACCCCCGACACCACCCGGGCATTGCCGTGCCCGGGCGTCATGCGGGCCGGGCGGTCAGGCCGAGACGGGCTCCTCGATGCGGAGCCCGCGGGCGCGGATCTCGTCGGCGACCCGGGAGAGCACCGTGTCGAGCGCGACCAGGGCGGCGGAGAGCTCACCGAGCTGTTCCTTGAGCGTGTCCTCGGGCCACGCGGAGACATCGACGTCCCCCAGAGCGCTGACGGCGGCTTCGAGCCGGCTCATCACCTCGTTCGTACGCATGTTCGAGAGGCTATAACAAGCCCGCGCCCGACACACCGCAAACTCCCACATCGACCCGGAAGTTACGGTTCCGACACCTAACGCCCGTCGGCGCCCGCCTCGGCGACCTTCTTCAGCAGCAGCGCCTCGGCCAGGCAGACCCGGGCGAACTCGCCGAGGTGCAGACTCTCGTTCGGGCCGTGCGCCCGGGCGTGCGGGTCCTCGACGCCGGTCACCAGGATCGCCGCCCGCGGGAACATCTCCTGGAAGGTGGCGATGAACGGGATCGAGCCGCCGACGCCGATGTCCACCGGGTCGGTGCCGTCCCAGGCGGTCCGGAACGCCGAACGGGCGGCGTCGAACATCGGGCCGGACGCGTCGATGACACACGGGTCACCGTCGTGCTCGAAGGTGACGGTCACCCGCGCGCCCCACGGCGCGTACTTCTCCAGGTGAGCGCGCAGGGCCGCGTACGCCCGCTTGGGGTCGTCGCCCGGCGCCAGCCGCACGCTCAGCTTCGCCTTCGCGGTCGGAACCAGGGCGTTCGGCGCCTCGCCGGTGGCCGGGGCGTCGATGCCGAGCACCGCGAGGGCCGGCTTGGTCCAGAGCCGGTCGGTGATCCGACCGGTGCCGATGAAGTCGACGCCCTCGCTCAGCCCGGCCTCGGCGCGGATCCGCTCCTCCGGGTAGTCGACGACCGCGCCCTCCCGGCCCACCAGGCCGTCGACGGCGACGTCGCCGGCATCGGTGTGCAGGGTGGCCAGCAGCCGGACCAGCGCGGTCAGCGCGTCCGGCACCGCACCGCCGAACATGCCGCTGTGCACGGCGTGGTCGAGGGTGCGCACCTCGACGAAGCAGTTGACGATGCCCCGCAACGAGGTGGTCAGCGCCGGCACGCCGATGTCCCAGTTGCCGGAGTCGGCGATGACGATGACGTCCGAGGCGATCTCGTCGCGGTGCTCGGCGAGCAGCCGCTCCAGCGAGTCGGAGCCGTACTCCTCCTCGCCCTCGATGAACAGGACCACGCCCACCGGCAGCGCGTCCCCGAACGCGCGCAGCGCCGCGACGTGCGCCATGATGCCGGCCTTGTCGTCGGCGGCGCCCCGGCCGTAGAGCCGGCCGTCCCGCTCCACGGGCTCGAACGGGTCCGACTCCCACAGCGACAGGTCGCCCACCGGCTGCACGTCGTGGTGGGCGTAGAGCAGCACCGTCGGCGCACCGGGCGGGGCGGGCTTCTTCCCGATGACCGCCGGCTGGCCGCCGGAGCGCACGATCTTGACGTCGAGGCCGCAGCCGCGCAGCAGCTCGGCCACCGCCTCGGCGGAGCGCTCCACGTGCGAGTGGTCGAAGCCCTCGAACGCGATGCCGGGGATGCGGACGAGGCGTTCCAGGTCGGCACGGACGCCGGGCAGCTCCCGCTCGACGGCGACCCGGACCTCGGACTCGGACATGATCGGTGTGGTCATGACCGGCATCGTATGCCGGCCTTACCGGTCGCCTCGCCCGAGGCCATGGCCACCCTGGTCAGGGCCGCCGCACGTAGTAGCGGGCGGCGTCGTGCGGCAGGGTCGGCGCGCCGTCGACCACCAGGTCGGCCCGGGCCTCGGTGCGGTCCGCGGCGAAGTGCGCCCGCTCCCCGAGGTGCCAGCGGCGCAGCTCCGGCAGGATGCCGGAACCGTCCCGCCGCACGGCCCGGGTGAGCCGCAGCGGCGCCGGGGCGGTGACGAAGACGGCGAGGGTGCGGTCCGCCGCGGTTGCGGCCCGCGCCGCACTGACCCCCTCGACCACCAGCACCGGCGCGACCGGCACCGGCACCGGACGGGGCAGGAAGGCCCGGCGGACCCAGCTGTACCGCCGGTACGCCCCCGGCCGACCGGCGCGCAGCGGCGCCAGCACGCACTCTTCGAGCCGGGGCCAGAAGGTGAGCTGGTCGTCCCACCCGTCGAGCAGGTCGTCGGTGTGCACCACGGGCGGCCGCCCGGCGCCGGGCAGGTCGGCGAGGGCGTCCGCGAGCCGCGCCGCGAACACGCTCTTGCCCGCGCCGCTCGGCCCGTCCACCACCACGAGCCGGGTCCGCCCCAACCGCGCCGGCCCGGCGAGCACCCGCCGGGCCAACCGGTCGTACGCCTCGACCACCGCCACCACCACCTGAGCGACGGTAGTGGGAGGCGCGGAGCGGGCCGACGACGGGCGAGCCGCGCGGAGCCGGGCCGACGACGGGCGAGCCGCGCGGACGGCGCGTGGGCCGGCCTCGGCGGGGCGTCGGGGGCGACCGCCGTGCGGGCACACCGATCGGGGGTCGCCCGAACGAGCGGTCGTCGGGCTGGCCGGAGCGTTCGGTCGGCGGCGCCCCGGACCGGGCGGGATGATCGGCTGGTGTCCCACAGCGTGATGAGTCCGGGCGTCGACGCCCTGCTGGAACAGGCCCGCGCCGGCGTGCGCCGGCTGACCCCGCACCAGACCGTCGAGGCGGTCCGCACCGGGGCCTTGCTGGTCGACACCCGCACCGACGTGCAGCGCCGGGAACAGGGCGACCTCCCGGGGGCCGTCGTGATCGACCGGACGGTGCTGGAATGGCGGCTGGACCCGGCCAGCGCCTGGCGGATCCCCGAGGCCACGGGTTACGACCGGCGGATCGTCGTGGTGTGCCGGCAGGGCTACGCCTCCAGCCTCGCGGTGGCGAGCCTGCGGGCGCTCGGTCTGCACCGCGCCACCGACGTAATCGGCGGCGTGCAGGCGTGGCGTGAGGCGGGGCTGCCCATGTCCGACCGCCCGGCCGACATCCGCTACTGACTCCCGACCCGGCGGGTCCGATCCGGCGGGTCCGATCCGGCGGGTCCGATCCGAATGGTCTGGGTCCGCCAGCCACCGTCCGGCCACTGTCGAGCTGCCCCGTCCATGGGACCACCATCGGTGGCGCGAGGGTGCGCGGCGCAGGTACAGCGCCCAGCCCGCAGCGTCAGCCGCACGGCACGTAGGCCGCGGCGCGGACCGCAGGCGCACGGCACACGCCACAAGCACACGGCGCACGGCAAGGCCCGTTCGGCACGGACGTGCGCGGGGCGGGGCGTCGTCAGGGGGCCGGTGGGGCGCCGGGTGGGATGAAGGGGAGGTCGGCCGGCGGGCCGGTCTCGACGAGACGCCAGAGGGCATCGGTGTCCAGGTGCTCCTCGACCAGATCGCCGAGCAGGTCAAGGGAGCGCTCGCGGGCGGCGGCGAACGACGTGTCCGGCGCGACCCGGAAGCCGGACCGGCCGGCCAGCCGGGCCACCTCGGTCAGGAAACGGCGGCGGAATTCGTCGGACTCGAAGGCTCCGTGCCAGTGGGTGCCGTGCACCGTGCCCGCCACTGCGCCCTCGCCGCTGCCGTCAGCGCAGGTCAGCAGCGGGGTCAGCGTGGGATCGGTGTGCGAGATGTAGCCGTGGTGGATCTCGTAGCCACGGACCGGGACGTCGCCGCCGGCGGTCCCGACCGACTGCCGGACGGTCTTGCGCGGGTCGAAGGTGACCTCGATCGGCAGCAGGCCCAGCCCCGGCACGCTCCCCTGCCGGCTCTCCACCGGGTCGTGGATGGCCCGGGCCAGCATCTGGAAGCCGCCGCAGATGCCGAGCAGCGGCCTGCCCGCCGCCGCGTGCGCCAGCACCGCGTCGGCGAGCCCGGTCTCCCGCAGCCAGGCCAGATCCGCCACCGTCGACTTCGAGCCGGGCAGGACGATCAGGTCGGCGGCGGCCAGCTCGGCCGGCTCGACGGTCAGCCGCACCCGTACGCCGGGCTCGGTGGCGAGCGCCTCGACGTCGGTGGCGTTGCTGATCCGGGGCAGCCGGACCACGGCGACGTCCAGCCAGTCGGTGCCGCGCGGGGCGGCCGGCCGGCCGAGCACCCGCCCGTACGCGAGCGAGTCCTCGGCGTCGAGCCAGAGGTCGAGCGCCCAGGGCAGCACCCCGTACGCCGGCCGACCGGTGACCCGGTGCAGCATGTCCAGCCCGGGCCGGAGGAGCCCGAGGTCGCCCCGGAACTTGTTGATCACGAACCCGGCGATCAGCGCCTGGTCGGCCGGGTCCAGCAGGGCGACGGTGCCGAACATCGAGGCGAACACCCCGCCCCGGTCGATGTCACCGACCACGATCGTGGGCAGGTTGGCGTGTCGGGCCAGGCCCATGTTGACGTAGTCGCCGGCCCGCAGGTTGATCTCTGCCGGGCTGCCCGCCCCCTCGCAGATCACCACGTCGTACGCCTCCCGCAGCTCGGCGAGCGCCGCGTACGCCGTCTCGGCGAGGCGGGGCCGCAGCTGGCGGAAGTTGCCGGCGGTGACCGTGTCGACGGCCTCGCCGAGCAGCACCACCTGACTGGCCAGGTCGCTGCCCGGCTTGAGCAGAACGGGGTTGAACCGCAGGTCGGGGGCGAGCCCGCAGGCCGCCGCCTGCATCGCCTGGGCCCGGCCGATCTCGCCGCCCCGGCCGTCCGCACCGACGACCACGGCCGAGTTGTTGGACATGTTCTGGGCCTTGAACGGCGCCACCTTCACGCCCCGGCGGTGCAACCACCGGCAGATGCCGGCGGTGAGCACGCTCTTGCCGGCGTCGGAGGTCGTGCCGGCGACCAGCAGCCCGCCGCTCACCGGCCGCTCCCCCGCCCCGCCGTCGCCGCGACGCGGCGACCGACGGCGGTCACCAGGCGACCGACGGTCAGTGGATAGGCGGCCGCCAGGCCGAGCGCGGCCAGCCCGACCGCGCCCGAGATCCGGGCGGCCCGCTTCAGGTGCCGCGCCTCGGGCCGGGGGCCGTCGCCGAGGAACGGCCGCACCTCCGAGCGGCCGAAGTAGACGTTACGCCCGCCGAGCCGTACGCCGAGGGCGCCGGCCATCGCGGCCTCACACTGCCCGGCGTTCGGGCTGGGGTGGTCGTCGCGGTCCCGGCGCCACACCCGCCAGGCGCGTTCCCGGTCGCCGTCGGCGGTCGGCGCGACGGCGATGGTGAGCAGCCCGGTCAGCCGCGCGGGCACCAGGTTGAGCAGGTCGTCGAGGCGAGCGGCTGGGGTGCCGAACCGGGCGTAGCGGGGCGAGCGGTGGCCCACCATCGCGTCGAGGGTGTTCGCCGCCCGGTAGCCGAGCAGGCCGGGCAGGCCCGCGACCGCTCCCCAGAGCAGCGGGGCGACGACGGCGTCCGACGTGTTCTCGGCGACCGACTCCACGGTCGCACGGGCCAGCTCGGGCTCGTCGAGCGCCGACGGGTCCCGGCCGCAGAGATGACCGAGCCGCTGCCGCGCCGCCGGCAGGTCGCCGTCGCGCAGGGCCCGCCCCATCACGGTGGCCTCGTGCCGCAGGGTACGCCCGCCCAGCACCGTCCAGGTCCCGGCGGCGACCAGCGCCGCCCGGGCCACCGGGCGGTGTCGGGTGGCAACCGTCGCGGCCACGCCGAGCAGCACCGGCGCGCCGACCGCCAGCGCGGCGAACGCCGTACCGGCGCCCCTGTCCGGGCGGTAGATCCGCCGCTCCAGGGCTCCGGCGGCGCGGCCGAAGCCGGCCACGGGGTGGTAGCGGCGGGGGTCGCCGAGGAGCGCGTCGAGTGCGTACCCCGCGACCAGTCCCGCCGCGGTCGCCACCGGCGTCGCCTGTCGCACCCGCCATCACCTCCGGCCGGCCAGCCTAGCCGAGCGCCTTCCCGCCCTCGGGCGGGAGCGACCGGAACTCGCGGGCCAGCGACCTGGCGGCCCGCCGACAGGGACCGTGCCACACCGACAAAGGCCCGCCGACAGGGACGCCCGCCGACAAGAACCCCCGACAGGGCCATGCCACGCCGACGAGGGCCGCCTCCAGGGGTGCCCGCCGGCCAAGGGCCCCGGCAGGGGCCGTGCCACGCCGACGAGGGCCGTGCTCGCTGACAGGCGTTCCCCCGGCCGCCACGAGCCGCGC
>NZ_JBVJGT010000015.1:48989-146291 GCF_055587185.1 Micromonospora sp. NPDC048040
CGCGCCCGCCCGCTGCCGGGAGACGCGCCCGCCACGAGCCGCGCCCGCCCGCTGCCGGGAGACGCGCCCGCCACGAGCCGCGCCCGCCCGCTGCCGGGAGACGCGCCCGCCACGAGCCGCGCCCGCCCGCTGCCGGGGGACGCGCCCGCCGACACCAGCCGGGAGCGCCGGGCGGAGGCGCGGGAGACACGCGGGGTGACGACGGCGTGGCCGGCGTCACCCCGCCCCCGTCGTGTCGCCCGGGCCCGCCCGTCACGCCGGCTGCGGCACCCGCCCCCGACCCCGTCGGCCGCGCCCGTTCGGGGTGAGGCCCGCGTCGGTTTCCCCGGGGCGCGAGCCCGCTGGCGCGTCGGACTCCTCGGGCACCGACGTCGGGTCGCCGGCCTCCGGCGCGGGGCCGTCGGGGTCCTCGTCGCGGCTGCCGTCCGCCGGGTCGTCGAAGGGGTCGAGCGAGCCGTCGAAGCCGGCGTCGGCCGGCAGGCCGGGGCCGGCCCCGGACGGGCCGAAGTCGGGCAGCTCGAACCCGTCGTCGAGCAGCCGGCCGTCGGGCAGGGCGGGGGCGTCCTCGTCCGGCACCGGCTCGGTCGCCTCGCCGTGCACCCGGTGCTCGGCCTCCGCGTCCTCGACGGTGCTGGTGGTCATGCTCGGCCGGTTGCGCATGAACCGGCCCCTGCCCCGGGACAGGTCGTGACCGACGGCGACCGCTTCCAACTCGTAGAGGGTGCGGTGGTTGCCGGCGTCGTCGGTCCAGTCGCGGGTGTAGAGCCGCCCGCAGACCACCACCGGGTCGCCGACCATCACCGAGGCGGCCACGCCCTCGGCGAGCTTGCGCCAGCAGTTGACGCGGACGCGCAGGCTGTTGCCGTCGACCCAGCGACCGCTGTCGCGGTCGAGCCGGCGCGCGGTGGAGGCGACCTTGAAGTTGGCCACCAGGGTGTTGCTCTGGGTGGTGCGGCGCCACTCCGGGGCCGTCAACACGTTGCCCACGACCGTGACGTAGGTGTCGAACATCGTCCCTCCAGGGGGAGATCGGGCTTGCCATCGCGAGTCGACTCGGTGTCGAGCCTGGGCCGTCGGGCACGACCGGCGCCACCGTCGCCCGCCGGCCTGTGGACAGCCGGACCGCCTGTGGACAAAGACCTGATCAAGGTCCCGGTGTGCTAGGGCCGAGCGGCCCTGGGGGCACCCACGGCGTCCGGCAGATGATCGGGACACCGGAGAGGTCACGTTCCGGACGGAAGGCGGCGGGGTATGGATTCGATCAACCGCACCGCCGACAGCACGACGAACGAGAGGTCAGCGATCATGATGATGACCAGCACCGCAACCGCCTTCGTCTCCGGCCAGGTGCGGCGATGAGCGCCGTCGCCAACCCGGCCACCGTCGCCGAGTGCCTGCGGGTCGGCGCCGGGTTCTCCCAGGGCGACCGGAACTGGATCGCGGAGCAGTTCGCCACGCTGGACGCCCGGCTGGCCGGGTTCCACGCCGACGCCACCGAGCTGGAACTGTCGGTGAAGGACCGGGAGGCCAAGGGACAGAAGGTCACCCTGGAGTGTTGGATCGCCGGCCGGCAGAAGATCGTCACCACGTCCGCCGAGGAGGACCTGCACGCCGCGCTCAACGACGTCCGGGACGACCTGCGGCGGCGGCTCAACGACGCGAAGACCAAGCAGGAGCCACGGCACAACAAGCACCTGCGGGACGTCGGCCAGCCGGCCGCCGAGACCGGGACCGGGAGCGACCCGGCCCGCGCCGAGGTGGAGACGGTCTGAGGCGTACGCCCGAGGCCCCGTCCGCGGTGCGGGCGGACGGGGCCGGGGCACGGCGGGGCTACCGCCCGGTAGCTCGCCGGCGTACCGTCGCGTTCGTGGAACCGGACGTGCTGGGCCCGCCGTACGAGCGGCAGACGATCGACCTGGGCACCGACGACGAGGGGCCGGTGGTGGCCACCCTGGTCCGTCGCCGCGCCGACCGCCCGACCAGGCGGGCCGTGCTCTACACGCACGGCTTCACCGACTACTTCTTCCAGGCCCACCTCGGCCACTTCTTCGCCGAGCGGGGGTGGGACTTCTACGCCGTCGACCTGCGCAAGCACGGCCGCAGCCTGCTGCCCCACCAGACCCCGAACTTCTGCCGCGACGTCAGCGACTACTTCCCGGAGCTGGACGCCGCCGCGACGATCATCCGCGAGGACGACGGGCACGACACCCTGCTCGCGATGGGCCACTCCACCGGCGGCCTGATCATGCCGCTCTGGGCGCACGCCCGCCGCGACGCCGGGATCATCGACGGGCTCTTCCTGAACAGCCCCTTCTTCGACATCAACGCCCCCTGGGCGGTACGCCGGCCGCTCGCCGCCGCCGTCGCCCCGCTGGGCCGCCGCGCGCCGCGCCGCGTCCTGCCCTTCGGGCTGGGCACCGTCTACAGCCAGACCATCCACGCCGACCACCACGGCGAGTGGAACTACGACCTGGCGTGGAAGCCGCTCGCCGGGTTCCCCGTCCGGGCCGGTTGGCTGAACGCCATCCGCACCGCCCAGCGGCAGCTCCGCGCCGGGCTGGACATCCGGGTGCCGGTGCTGCTCGCCTGCTCGACGCGCTCGTTCAAGGGGACGAAGTGGCACGAGTCGGCCGCGCTCGCCGACGCCGTCCTCGACGTCGAGCACATGGTCCGCTGGGCGCCCCGCCTCGGCCGGCACGTCACCGTGGCACGCTTCGACGGCGGCATGCACGACCTCACGCTCTCCGGCCCCGCCGTACGCGAGAAGGTCTTCGCGGAGGTCGGGCGCTGGGCCGACGCGTTCTTCGACGCCGGGCCGACGGTCCGCGACGGGGAGCGGCCACCGGCGAGCCGCCGGCCCGCAGACGGGGCCGACCAGGCGGGCGTGCCCGCGCAGGGCGGCTGAGCCGGCGGCCGACGCACCCTCACACGGCGGCGACGGCCTCGCGGATGCGGTCGAAGGTGGCCAGCGGGTGACCGCCGTCGCGGGCCGGCAGGACGAGTCCGAGGCACCGCAGGCCCACCTCACCGTCGCCGGCCTGGACCCCGAACACCGGCGCGCCGACGTAGCCGAGCGGCAGTTCCGCGGTGATCCGGACGGCGTCGCCCACGCGCGCCACCCGCTCGATCGCCACCTCCAGCGGCCGGGCGCCGTCCGCGCCGGCCCCGTGGGCGAGCACGATGGCCGAGCCCGGCTCCGCGCCGATCCGGGCGACCGCGTCCCGGTCGGCCGCGATCCCGTCCGGCACCTGCTGGGTACGCCACCGCCAGCCCTCGCCGTCGGCGTGCTCGTGCAGGCCGCCGGTGGGCATGACGGCCACGCCGAGGTCCCCGCGATGGTGCCACCGCGCGGCGTAGTCCGGCAGGGCCACGGCGTCCGCCGACACCCCGGCCGGCTCGGTCACGCTCGCGCGCAGCCCGATCTCCCCGGCCGGGGCGTGGGTGAGGGCGTCGGCGGTCAGCAGGTACTCCCGCCCCTGCCCGGCGAAGAAGAACGCCGTGCCCTCGTCCCGGCCGCCGTCCGCCGGCCCGGCGTCAGTGCGGCGGATGGGCAGGATCGCGCGGCCGAGAAGCTGGCACAGCTCGTAGGCGACGTCGTTCTCGGTGTCCGGGTCAAGCAGCACCAGCCGAGGGTACGACCCGTCGACCGCCGGGCCGCGCCGACGGCGGAACCCGGGTGACCTCCGCCGGGGGTGCGTGCGACCCTGATCGACGACGTGGGACGCGACCACCCGTTCCACCGGCCACCCCGTGGTCGGCGGTACCCTTCACGCGCGACACGTACGCCGCGCGCCCGTAGCTCAGCGGATAGAGCAGGGGACTTCTAATCCCAAGGCCGCAGGTTCGAATCCTGCCGGGCGCACTCACGTCAAGCCACGTCCTCGGAGCCCCTGAGGACAGGCGACGGCTACGACACGTGGCCGCAGCGTCGGGCGGTCACCTGAGCCGGACGTCGAGGGTGGGGAAGTCGTACCAGCTCAGCTCGAAGGACGACGCGGCCTCCGGGACCACCGGGTAGACGGCCCAGCTGTTGATCTGCTCGCCCGGCCCGATGCTGAAGGACTGAACGGCCCGCGTCGTGGCGCACCACGTCCTCTCGGGACGCACGGTCCGCCCGTCCGACAGGGTGAGGTGTGAGGAGACCAGGTCGACGTCGACGGCCGGGCAGCTCACCGGCCACGCGAGCCGCGAGTCGTTGCGGTACCTGAGGTTCAGCCGCAGCTTTCCGCCGCTGGTCTCGGCGCTGACCAGCGTGACGCTCAGCGACGCCTGTTCGTAGATCGGCCGGTCGAGCCGGTACGTCCGGGGCCCGGGCTGCGCCTGGCTGGGCGACGCGGACGGGCCCGGCGACGCCGACCGGCCCGGCGACGCCGAGTGGCCGGGGTCGGCGTTCCCGGATCCGGTCGACGGGCGGCCGGTGCTGCCGGTGACCGCGGCGGTGGGATCCTGCTGCCGGGTCGCGGTGCGGTCGGCCAGGTATGCGCCGCCGAGGGTGCCGATGACGGCTAGGCCCGCCGTCGCCACGATGACGCCGAACAGGCCCATGTACCTCTTCACGGTCGGCTCCTGGCTGTGAGACGGCGATGGCGTGAACGTAGCACCGGCGTCGAAATGGCACGGTGCGACGACTGCGCCCGCCGGCCGGCCTGTGCCGTACGCGAACTGGGCGCTGGCGGCGCTCGTGCTGCACGTCAACCGGGAGGTCGTCCCCCACCCCGCCCAGGTCGCGCTGCTGCGCGACCTGGGCCTGCGGCTGGGCTGAATCCGGCGGCACGCGCTCCCGCCGGCCGGTGCCATATGCTGCGCCGGTTGTCACGGGGCACGGGGAGGGCGACATGCGACGCTGGCTGGGCGTCACGTTTTCGGCCGCGCTGGTCGCGGGGGTGCTGAGCGGGTGCGGCACCCCGCCGGGCACCGACGGCGACCTGACCGACGACTGGCGGCCGGTCGCCGAGGCCCGCCAGTTCGTACCGCAGGCAGGTGAGTGCCACGCGGTCGCCGACCCGACCGCGTACCTCACGAGCCACCAGCCGGTCGACTGCGCGAAGTCGCACCTGGTCGAGACGTTCCACATCGGCACGTTCACGGGTGAGCTCGCCGCGCGCCCGATCCCGCCCCGCGTCGAGTCGATGGCGATGCGCACCGCGTTCGCCGAGTGCGACGCCGAGGCGAAGGTGTTCGTCGGTGGCGAGTGGCGCGGCGCGCGGCTGTCGGTGCAGGTGGCGCCCACCTCGCCGCCCGGCTGGGCTGGTGGCAGCCGGTGGTACCGCTGCGACCTGCTCGAGCTCGCCGCGGGCGGCACCGGCGGCGACGTGGTCGACCCGGTCGTGCCCCGCACCGGCACCCTGCGGGGCGTCCTCAAGGCTCCCTCCTCGCTGACGTTCACCTGCGCCGAGGAGAACCGCTGGGGCAACCTGGAGCCGGTGGCCTGCGGCAAGCCGCACCGGTTCGAGTACGCGGGCATCTGGACCGCCCCGGACGGCCGGTACGACGACGCGACGAAGGACGAGGACGCGATCCACGCGAAGTGCCGGACGGTCATCGCCCGCTACGCGAGGGTGCCGGTCGACGGCATGCTCCGCTACCGCACCGGCACCACCTACCGGTTCCCGTCCGAGGAGGCGTGGGCACGCGGTGACCGGGGGGTGCGCTGCTGGTTCTGGTCGGGTGGACGGAAGCTGACCCGGTCGATCGCCGGCGGCGGCCCCAGGGTCCTGCCGGTCAACTGAGCGCCCGGCCGACAAATTGACGTGACAGCACTGCCGGCTCGTGGCCAGCATCGACGGATGGCGGGGTCCCGACCGGCGGAGCCGGACATCGTGCGCTACTACACCGACGTCTTCGTGGAGGCGGACCGGCTGGAGCGGACCCCGCTGGGGCGGCTGGAGGGGCTGCGCACCCGCCAGGTCCTGACCCGGCTGCTGCCGCCGGCACCGGCGACGGTGCTGGACGTCGGCGGCGGCCCCGGCGCGTACGCGGGGTGGCTGGCGGCCGCCGGCCATCGGGTGCACCTGGTCGACCTGGTCCCCGCGCACGCGGCGGCGGCCCGGCGCGCGCATCCGGGGGTGAGCGCCACGATCGGCGACGCACGGCGTCTGCCGCTCGCCGACGGCTGCGCCGACGTGACCCTGCTGCTCGGGCCGCTCTACCATCTGACCGGTCGCGCGGACCGGGTCGCCGCACTGCGCGAGGCGGCCCGCCTGACCCGGCCCGGCGGCCTGGTGGTCACGGCGACGATCAGCCGGCAGGCGCCGCTGATGGATCTCACTTGGCAGGGGCGGGTGGACGACCACACCCGTCCCGCCCTGCTGCGCACCTACGCGACCGGCGTCAACGACGCGGACAGCGGCTTCACCACCGCCTACTTCCACCGGCCGGACGAGGTGGTCGACGAGTTCGGGACGGCCGGGCTTCCCCGGCCAGACCTGTACGGCGTCGAGGGTCCGCTGTGGCCGCTGTTGGCCGTGGCGGGCGGGCCGGAGGCCGACGGGTCGTTGTTCGCGGAGGTGTTGCGCTGCGCGACGCTCTTCGAGCGCGATCCGGAGGTGATCGGCGCCAGCGGGCACCTGCTGGCGGCGGCGCGACGCGGAGCCGACCGAGCCGGCGGCTGAGGGGCGGCGGCGAGCACGGCCCGGAGCCGACCGGCCCGGCGGCTGAGGGGCGGCGGCGAGCACGGCCCGGAGCCGACCGGCCCGGCGGTGACGCAGGTGGCGGCCGACCGGCGGATCGCGTACGTCGGGGACGGGCCGCGGCTCGGCCTGGCCGACGGGGCGCGCGACGGCGCCCGGCACCGCCGGGTCGTCCGGCTGCCGGGCCTGGTCAGCGGCCAGATCCGCTGGCAGTGGCCGTCCCGGCTGGAGCTGCTGCCGCCCGGGCCGGACGAGCAGGCCCGGCTGCTGGTGGTCTGCGACGCGCTGCGCACCATCCAGCAGCCGGCCCTCGGCCTCGCCGGCCCCGCCGAGGAGGTCGCCGGGCTGGCCCGCCGGGTGCGCCGGGCGGTGGCCGCGTTCCGGCTGGCCCACCCCGAGCTGGTGGATCTCTCGCCGCCGGAGCGGGACGTGCTGGTGGTGCGGGCCGGGGCGGGGTTGTCCGCCGGCGTCGCCCGGATCACCCTGCCGGGGTCGCTGCCGGTGGAGTTCCGTTCCCGGGACGACTACTACCAGCGGGGACGCTCCGACCGTGGGTGGCACGGGCCCGCAGCCGGCGCAGCATCCGGGCATCGGTGAAGCCGACCGTGCGGGCGGCCGCCTCCACGGTGGCGCCGTGCCCGATGAGGTGCTCGGCGCGCTCCACCCGCAGGGTCTGCTGGTAGCCGAGCGGGGTCAGCCCGGTGGCCTGCCGGAAGAGCCGGGTCAGCGTCCGCTCGGCCACCCCGCCCGCGGCGGCCAGGTCGGCCAGCGGCAGCGGCTCGGCGAAGTGGCGGTCGATCAGGTCCTGCACCCGGTGCACCGCGTCGGACAGGTGCGACCGGTGCCGCATCATGGCGCTGGCCTGCTGCTCGTGGCCGTTGCGCCGGGAGTGGACGACGAGCGTGCGGGCGATCCGGGCCGCCGCCGCCGGGCCGTGCCGGGTGGCCACCAGGTGCAGCGCCACGTCGATGCCGCTGGCGATGCCGGCCGAGGTGACCACGCGGTCGTCGACCACGTAGAGCACGTCGCGCACCACCCGCGCCGCCGGGAACCGCCGGGCCAGCTCGTCCTGCACCTCGTGGTGGGTGGTGCAGCGGCGGCCGTCGAGCAGGCCGGCCCGGCCGAGGGCGTACGCCCCGGCGCAGACGCTGGCGACGGTGCCGCCCGCGGCGTGGTGGTCGGCCAGCCGCCGCAGGTCGTCCGGCCCGACCGGCCCCTGCGGCCCGTGCGCGCGGGGCCGCCACCCGGGCACGACCACCAGGTCGTCGCGGGTCAGCTCGGGCCATTCCAGCCCGGCCACCAGCGGTACGCCCTGCACGGTCGGCACGACCTCCCGGTCGGCGACGTAGTGCAGGCGGTAGTCGTGTCCGAGGTCGGCGGCGGTGGAGAAGACCTGGGCCGGCCCGGCGAGGTCCAGCAGGTGCACCTGCGGGACGAGCAGGAAGACGACCCGGGCCATCGGCTCAGCCCCGTACGCCGGCCGGGACCGCGCCGGTCACCTCGGCGACGGTGCGGACGGTGGCGAAGCGGCCCGCGAGGGCGTACTCGGTGCGGGCGATCATGTCCTCGTTCGACAGGGTGCGCGGGTCGGCGAGGACCTCCTCCAGCGTGGCGGTGGCCGGCAGGTCCCGGTGCGGGGTCGGGAAGGTGGCCGTCGCGTCCGTCACGAAGGTCACCTCGTAGCCGAGGTCGCAGCCGACCCGGGCGGTGGTCTCGACGCACTGCTCCGTGCGGATCCCGCAGACGGTGATCTCGCGGACGCCCGCCATCGTCAGGGTCTGCTGGAGGTTGGTGGTGGTGAACGCGTTGTGCGACGTCTTCACCAGCGTCGGCTCCCCCGGGGCCGCCGACAGGCCCTCGATCAGCCGCACGTGCCCGCCGGCCGGGTCGAAGACGCCGCCGCTGCCCGGCTCGGCGTGCAGGACCCAGACGACCAGGTCACCGCGCTCGCGGGCCGTGTCGACCAGCCGGCCGACCTGGGCGACGATGTCGGGGTTCGAGGCGTACGCCCAGATCGGGCGCTGCCGGAAGGACTCCTGGACGTCGATGACGACGAGTGCTGCTCTGCTCATACGGTGAATCCTGACCGGGCGGACGCCGTCACGGCAGACACCATCCCGCCCCGCCCCGGACCGATCCGGCCACCCGCCCGGCCTTCGCGGTGGGTCAGGGGGTGGCGGGGCGGCGGGCGGGGGCGTCCAGGGCGGCGGCCTCCTCCGGGGTGGGGGCGGTGCCGCCCAGGTGCGCCGGGAGCCACCAGGTGTCGTCGGGGCCGGCGGGCTGGTCCGGGTACTCCCGCTGGGCCCGGTCGACCAGCGCGCTCAGCCGCGTCTTCAGGTCGACGGTCATCGCGTTGGCGTCCGGGTAGGCGGCCGGGTCCATCGGCTCGCCCACCAGGATGGTGATCGGGGTGTGCCGGCGGGTCAGGGTGCGCGGCCGGCCCTTGGTCCAGAGCCGCTGGGTGCCCCAGAGCGCCACCGGCAGCACCGGCACGCCGGCCTCGGCCGCCATCCGGGTGGTCCCGCTCTTGAGTGCCTTGACCGTGAACGAGCGGCTGATCGTCGCCTCGGGGAAGACGCCGACCACCTCGCCGCGCCTGAGCGCGCTGACCGCCGTCGCGTACGAGCCGGCGCCCGCCCGCCGGTCCACCGGGATGTGCCGCATGCCGCGCATCAGCGGGCCGGACACCTTGTGCGTGAACACCGACTTCTTGGCCATGAACCGCACCAGCCGCCTCGACGGGTGCGCGCCCAGCCCGCAGAAGATGAAGTCCAGGTAGCTGACGTGGTTGCTGGCCATGACCGCCCCGCCGGTACGCGGGACGTGGTGGTCGCCCTCGATAGTGATCTTCAGGTCCAGGACCCGGAACATCGTCTTGGCGGCGGCGATCACGGGCGGGTACACGAGTTCCGGCATGGCGCGAACTTACCCTGCCGACCTGAGCCGCACGCCAGCCCGCCGACCGGTGGCGCGTGGCCCATCGAGCCGCGTCGCCGGCCGGCCGCGGTGCGGTCGGCCGGCGGGCTTGGTGGGACGGGCCGGGTCGTCGCCCCCCGGCGGGGACCGGTCGTCACTCGGTGAGCCGGTGCATGTCGAGGCGGCCCCGGGCGAACGCGTCCACCCGGCCCCACCGGCCCGGGATGTCCAGCACCTCGATGCGGCCCATCCCGATCGGCAGCCGGGGGTCCACCGCGAGGTGCCCCTCGTGCGGCTCCAGGCCGAGCATCGTCCGCAGCAGCAGCAGCGGCGTGCCGGTCGACCAGGCCTGCGGGCTGCACGCCGTCGGATACTCGACCGGGAACTTGGTCAGCTCCCGGGGATAGCCGCCGAACGCCTCCGGCAACCGGCCCTGGAAGTAGGTACTCGCGTCGAGGATGCCGCTGGCGATGACCGCCGCCTCCTCGGCGAAGCCGTACCGGCGCAGGCCCCAGGCGATGAACGAGTTGTCGAACGGCCAGATCGTGCCGTTGTGGTAGCCGACCGGGTTGTAGCGCACCTCCCCCTCGGCGAGCGTCCGCACCCCCC
Source organism: Micromonospora sp. NPDC048040 (assembly GCF_055587185.1). Taxonomy (NCBI): domain Bacteria; kingdom Bacillati; phylum Actinomycetota; class Actinomycetes; order Micromonosporales; family Micromonosporaceae; genus Micromonospora; species Micromonospora sp. NPDC048040. The sequence continues at coordinate 59,144 of NZ_JBVJGT010000015.1, forward strand.
AGCCGGTGAAGAGCCGGGGCCCGACCAGATGGTGGGCGATCTTCTCGGCCCGCTCGTGGTCGACGATCCCGCTCCACAGCAGGTGGCCGATGTTGGAACTCAGCACGTCGCACTGGCGGCCGTCCGGGTCGAGCGCCAGCGCGTAGTACTCGCCGTCCTCCACCCACCAGTCCCGGTTGAACCGTTCCTTCAGCGCCGCCGCCTCCCGCTCCAGCCGGTCGGCGAACTCCGGGTCGTCCCAGAACTCCCGGGCCAGCCGGGCCGCCCGCAGCTTTCCGTCGTACGCGTACCCCTGCACCTCGCAGGTGGCCCGGGGGAACGGCGGCAGCGTGCCGTCCCGGTAGGAGATGGAGTCCCAGGAGTCCTTCCAGCACTGGTTCTCCAGGCCGGTGTCGGTGTTGCGCCGTTCGTACCAGATGTAGCCGGTGCCGACCAGGTCGGCGTAGTCGTCGATCCACTTCAGCGCGGCGCGGCACTCCCGCTCCAGCTCCCTGACCAGTTCGACGTCGCCGGTCCACTTCTCGTACTCGTCGAGCAGCACCAGGAACAGCGGGGTGGCGTCCACCGACCCGTAGTACGGCGAGTGCGGCTGTTCCTCGAAGGCGGCGGTCTCGCCGTACCGCATCTCGTGCAGGATCCGGCCCGGGTCCTCGTCCCGGAAGTCGTCGAACCGGGTGCCCTGGAGGGAGGCCAGGATCCGCAGCGTGGTCTTCGACAGGTCCGGCGTGAACGGCAGCGTCTGCAGGCAGGTCAGGATGCTGTCCCGGCCGAACATGGTCATGAACCAGGGCAGGCCGGCGGCCGGCAGTGACGCCCCGCCGAGCGACAGCGGCGAGAAGCGCAGCGCGGCCAGGTCGATCAGGCTGCGCCGGTAGGTCGCGGCGACCCGCTCGTGCTGGCTGTTCACCTTGGGCGCCCTGGCGATCCACTCCTCCAGGTCGTGCTGGAGGGCGAGCCGCTCGTCGCCGTGCGCCCCCAGCCCCATCCGCAGGTCCCGGCCGCCCTGAGCGCCGGCGAAGGTGCCGACCTCGATCTGGGCTTCCCAACTCTGGTTGGGTTCGAGGTGGATCGTGTAGGCGAAGCCGTTGCGGTCGTACCGGGCCGGCGGGGACGCGGAGATGGTCGTCTCCCGCCTGAAGTTGCCCCGCCGGTAGCCCAGGCGCAGCCGGTCGGTCTCGACCTCCGTGAAGATCTCGCCCTTCTTGTTCAGGATCTCGTCCTTGACCTGGAACAGGTCGGCGAAGTCGGACGCCGCGTCCATCCTGATCTCCAGGTCGACCGGCTTCTCGTCGTGGTTGAGGATGGTGAGCTGCTCCCGGAAGCTGCCCCCCACCGTCCGCTCCCGGATGATCGACAGCTTGGCGTCGATGTAGTGCGTCGCCATCCCCGGCACCAGGAAGAACCGCGCCTCGTAGTACTGGAGGTCGTCGTACGACAGCGGCGTGAGCCGCTCCCCGTTCACCGTCAGCACCCACGTGGACAGGAACCGGGTGTCCAGGGAGAAGAATCCGGTCGGCTCGGTCGGCGTGGCCTCGATGTCCCCGGTGTCCTCCGACACGACGAAGGTGCTGCCGTCCAGGATCCGGATCGTGTTGTTCTGCGCCATCACCGCACCTCCCGCTGGCCCTGGAAACGCCGGCGGGGGCCGCGGGCGTCCGGGTGGCCGGGGAAGAGCCGTTCCAACTGCACCAGCAGCCGGAGTTGCCCCGACACCGTCAGGTCCCCCCGCAGCAGCGCCGCGATCCCGTCCTCCCGCCCGGTGGCGAGGTCCTCGAAGAGCGCCGGGGTGGTCCCGACCACCGTGTCGGCGTCCTGGTCCTCCTGGCTCACCCGGACCCGGCCCCGGTCTATCCGCACCAGCCAGTGCGTCGTCTGCGCCCCCTCGTGCAGGTCCAGGCGCAGGGTCCCGGAGGACTTGTCCAGCAGGGGCTCGTACTCCCGCCGGTCGAGGTCCTCGAAGAACCTCGTCGTCGCGTCCACCATCGGGTCCTCTCCTCCCCGTCGGTCATGTCCCGAACGGGGTCCCCGTCCCGTGCCGGGTCAACCTCGCCCGGATCGGGTGAGCCGGGGCCCGCCGGCGACGGCGGCGGCGAGGTCGTCCCCGCGCAGCAGCGTGCGCGCAGGGCGAGTCGGTTGCGGAGGTCGGCATGGGCGGGTCCACCGGCGGACGGCGCGCGGTGCGGGTGCGCCCGCCTTCCGCGCACACCGCGACGCCGGCCCCCGGGACGGGAGCCGGCGCGCCGCGGCGGACAGTCAGTTGTTCGGTTCGTCGGCGCTGATGTCGGCGAGCACCGACTGCGGTTCCCGCTCCACGGCGAGGTCACCCATCGAGACCAGGCCGACCAGCCGCCCGTCGTCGATGACCGGCAACCGGCGCACGGCGTAGGTCCGCATCAGGTCGGCGGCGGCCACCGCGTCGTCGTACTGGCTCACCGTGATCACGTCCTTGGAGGTGATCCGGTTGAGCGGGGTCGTGTTCGGGTCCATGTTCTCCGCCACGCCCCGGACCGTGATGTCCCGGTCCGTCACGATACCGATGACATCGTCGCCGTCGGTCACCACCACGTCGCCGATGGCGCTGTCGCGCATCTCCTGCGCCGCGGCGGTCAGCGTGTCGTTGCCGTCCATCGTCACCAACCGGGTCGTCATGAACTCTCCGACCGTTGTCATGGTGCTCCCCTCTCGGTGTCGGCACGGGTCGTCTACCCGCCGGCCGAGCGGGGTAACGCGAACACGATCCGAGGGGCACGCGGTGCCCCGGCCCGCCCGCAGCGCGGACGACCGACGACGAACGGGAGGTCCGCGACGTCGTCCCGGGCGGGCTCAGCCGTGCGGCGGGGCGCCGTAGAGGCGTTCGACGTGCAGCCGGAGCACGAGACGGCGCTCGGCGACCATCGCCCGCCGGTAGTCGGCCCAGTCCGGGTGCTCGCCCTGCACCGTCCGGTAGAGGTCGACCAGCTCCGCCACGGTCGCGTCGTCCGGGTCGGCGGCCACCGGCGTCAGCTCGGCGCGCGCCTCCGCCACCGCGTACGCCCAGCCGTCGTCGCTACTGACGTGGAAGCTGGCCCGGGAATCCCGGCGCAGGTTGGCCGTCTTCGCCCGGCCGTCGGTCACCGAGACCCGGATGACCGCCGACGCGGGGTCGAAGGCGTAGATGACCGTGGACAGTTGCGGCCGGCCGTCCCGCTTGAGAGTGGCCAGCACCCCGAGCCGGTGACCGGCGATCAGGTCCGTCAACGCCCGCCGGGTCTCGTCGTCCGCCACGGCATCCTCCCGCTCGACCGGTCCCGATGTCCCTATCGAACCACGGCGTACGCCCCAGGGGCGCCCACACGACGGGCCCGCCGAGGTCGGCGGGCCCGTCGCACGCGCGTCGGTCAGCGGCGCTCGGCGGCGACCAGCTCGGCGATCTGCACCGCGTTGAGCGCGGCGCCCTTGCGCAGGTTGTCGTTGGAACAGAACAGGGCGAGCCCGTGCTCGACGGTCTCGTCGGCGCGGATCCGGCCGACGTAGGTCGGGTCCTGACCGGCGGCCTGCAGCGGCGTCGGCACGTCGCTCAGCGCCACGCCGGGGGCGCCGTCGAGCAGCTCGCGGGCCCGCTGCGGGGTGACCGGGCGGGCGAACCGGGCGTTGATCTGGAGCGAGTGGCCGGTGAAGACGGGCACCCGGACGCAGGTGCCGGAGACCTTCAGCCCGGGGATCTCCAGGATCTTGCGGCTCTCGTTGCGCAGCTTCTGCTCCTCGTCGGTCTCGAAGGAGCCGTCGTCGACGATCGAGCCGGCGAGCGGGAGCACGTTGAACGCGATCGGCCGCGCGAACGAGCGGGGGGCGGGGAACTCCACCGCCGCGCCGTCGAAGGCGAGCCCGGTGGCGTGCTCGGCGACCTTGCGGACCTGCTCGTCCAGCTCGGCCACGCCGGCCAGGCCGGCGCCGGAGACCGCCTGGTAGGTCGAGACGACCAGGCCGACCAGCTCCGCCTCGGCGTGCAGCGGGCGCAGCACCGGCATCGCCGCCATCGTGGTGCAGTTGGGGTTGGCGATGATCCCCTTGGGGCGTACGGCGGCGGCGTGCGGGTTGACCTCGGCGACGACCAGCGGCACCTCCGGGTCCGTCCGGAACGCCGAGGAGTTGTCGATGACGACGGCACCGGCCGCGGCGACCCGGGGCGCCAACTCCCTGGCGGTGCCCTTGCCGGCCGAGAAGAGCACGATGTCGAGCCCGGAGTAGTCGGCGGTGGCCGCGTCCTCCACCGTCACCTCGCCGCCCCGGAAGGGCAGGGTGCGCCCGGCCGACCGCGCCGAGGCGAACAACCGCACCTGCTCCGCCGGGAACTCCCGATCCGCCAGCACCTGCCGCATCACGCCACCGACCTGGCCGGTGGCCCCCACAATGCCGATCCTCATGCCCGCGAGGCTACCCAGCCCGGGCCCGCGGCCGGGAACGCTTTCCCACCGCGCGGACGGACGTCACGCCTGGCCGGGCGACAGCCGAGGCGTGCCCGGGGCGGCCCCCGCCCGGAACGTCACCGCCCGATCGCACCCGCGGCGAGAAGATCCGGGGCCCCGACCGCGCCCCGCCGGAGCATTGCCGCCGGCCGGCCGGCCCGTGCCGCAGCACCCGCCCCGCCCCGACCGCGACCGACATCACATCGCGGGCCGCCCCCGGGCCGGGGGCAACGGTCAGGGGGCGGCGTCGACGACCTCGCCCAGACCGGTGGCGACCAGCTCGTCGCGGATCACGGCGGCGTCGCCCTCCACCACCAGGGTGAGCGCCTCCGGGCGCAGGTGGGTGGCGGCCGCCGCGGAGACCTGCGTCACGTCGGCGGCGAGCAGCGACTCCCGCAGCCGGGCGTGGTAGTCGTCCGGCAGGTCGTGCACGACCAGGGTGGTCAGCGCGGAGGCGATCGCCCGGGGGCTCTGCAGCTCGACCGAGAGCTGCCCGGCCCGCCAGAAGCGCGCCACCGCCAGCTCCTCCTCGGTCACCCCGGTCTCCTGCGTACGGGTGATCTCGCCGACCGCCTCGACCAGCGCCGGCGCGGTGACGGCCGTCTGCACGCCCGAGCTGACCGCGAACCGGCCGAACCGCCGGGACGAGGCGAAGTCGCCCCGGATGCCGTACGTGTAGCCGTGCACCTCGCGGATCAGGTGGTTGAGCCGGGAGGTGAACGCCCCGCCGAGCACCGTGCCGGCGAGGGCCATCGGCACGTGGTCGGGGTGGGCGCGGTGCGGCGACGGGTGGCCCAGCCGCAGCGTGGACTGCACCGAGCCGGGGCGGTCCACCAGGATGATCCGGCGGCCGGGGCGGGTCGGCACCTCGATCGGGCCGCCCCGGTCGACCGGACCGCCGCCGGTGCCGGCGAACGCCGTCGCGCCCAGCGCGTCCAGGTCGAGCCGGTCCAGGTCGCCGGCGACGACCAGGGTGCCGGGGCGGATGAACCACTCGGAGTGGAAGACGGTGACGTCCTCGACGTCCAGGCCGGCGACCGAGTCCGGGTCGCCGTACATGGGGCGGCCCCAGCGGTTCTCGGCGCCGAACATGTCCGCGCGCAGCGCCGCGTCGGCGCGGGGGCCGGGGTTGGCCCAGTCCATCCGCAGCGCGGTCGCCTCGTCGTCGCGGACGCGCCGGACGTCCTCCGGGTCCAGCTTCGGGGTGCGGACCGCCTCGGCGAGCAGCTCCACGGCGGCACTCAGCCGCTCCACCGGCACCTGCACGCTGACCTGGAAGGAGTCCCAGTCCAGCCCGGTCACCAGCTCGGTGCCGAGCGCCTCGATCGCCAGGGCGTACGCGGTCGCGTCGCGCTGCGCGGTCCCCTCCTCCAGGGCCTTGGCGAGCACCCCGCCGAGCCCTTCCTTGCCGGTCGGCTCGCGCCCGGCGCCCGCGTCGAGCAGCAGCAGCGCCACGGCCAGGTTCTGCCCGGGCAGGTGCGCGGCGACGACCTGGCCGCCGGCCACCGTGCGGCGGACCACCTGCGGGAACCGGTAGGGGCGGGCGACGCCCGGCCCGGGTCGGTCGGTGATCAGCGTCATCAGGGCTTCTCCTCGGGCAGGTAGGTCAGGGTCACCCGGTCGGCGGCGGCGAGCACCTCGGCGGCGGCCTCGGCGATCTGCTCGGCGGTCACCGCGAGCCAGGCCGGCAGCCGCTCCGCGGCCTTCGCCGGGTCGCCGAACTGGGTGGTGTAGCGCCCGAGCGTGTCCGCCCGGCCCTCCACCGTGGACATCTGCCGCCACCACATGGTGCTGAGCAGGGACTTGGCCCGGTCCAGCTCGGCGGCGGTGACGGGCACGGTGGCCAACTCGTCGACCACCTCGGCCAGCCCGGCGGCCAGCCGCTCGCCGCTCACGCCCGGGCGGGCCGTGGCGGTGGCGATCATCGGCGCGGGGCCGTGCGCCAGGTCCACCCCGTACGCCCCGACGAGGTCCGGCTGGGCGATCCGCTCCCCGTCGGCGAGGCGCTGGTAGAGCCGGCTGCCGCGACCGCTGCCCAACACCGTGGCGAGCACGGTCACCACGTCGTAGCCGGGGCTGCCGAAGGGGTGGGTGCGGTGCGCGACGTAGACGCGGGGCGCCGGGACGTCGCCGGTGACCGTCTCCACGGCGGGCCGCCCGGTGGCCGGGACCGTCCGGCCGTCGGGCGCGGACGGGATGTCCTCGCGGGGCGGGATCGCGCCGAAGTACTTGTCCGCCAGCGCGAAGACCTCGGCGGCCGGGGCGTCGCCCGCCACGGTCAGCACGGCGTTGTTGGGCGCGTAGTACGTCTGGTGGAACGCCTGGAAGGTGGCCAGGTCGGCGGCGTTCAGGTCGGCCATCGACCCGATCGTGGCGTGGTGGTACGGGTGCCCGGGCGGGTAGAGCAACGGCAGCAGCCGCAGCCACGCGTCGCCGTACGGGACGTTCTCGTAGCGCTGGCGCCGCTCGTTCTTCACCACGTCACGCTGGTTGTCCAGCGTCTCCTGGGTCAGCGCCGGGACCAGGCCGCCCATCCGGTCCGCCTCCAGCCAGAGCGCCAGTTCGAGGTGCTCGGCCGGGACGGTCTCGAAGTAGTTGGTGCGGTCCGGGTTGGTGGTGGCGTTGAGGGAGCCGCCCGAGCCCTGCACCAGCTTCATGTGCTCGGTCTTCGCCACGTTGACCGAGCCCTCGAACATCAGGTGCTCGAAGAGGTGGGCGAAGCCCGTCTGCCCCGTGGGCTCGTGGCGGGAGCCGACGTCGTACCAGAGGTTCACGGCGACCGCGGGGGCGGTGCGGTCCTCGCTCACCACCACGCGCAGGCCGTTGTCCAGTCGGGTCGTCTCGATGGGCCAGGGGTAACCGCTGTCGGGCATGGCACGACGCTATCCGATCGGGCGGGCCGGAAGGGGACACGCCGCTCGGGGCGAGGCATCGACCGTCGGCGGCCGGGTACCGGGGGAGGATGCCGCCTGCCGCCACCGTGACCGACCGCGCCGCTGTCGCGGTCAACCGCGCGACCGCCGCCCTGACCCGGCTCCGCCGGGGCCGCCTGCTGCACCCGGCGGGCCGGTCCTTCGCGGGCGAGGTGACCGTCTGGGGTACGCCGGGACCGCCGACCGGGGTACCGCTGCTGGACGACCCGGGTCGCTTCCGGGCGACCGTCCGCCTCTCCAAGGGGGTGCCCACGCCGGGCAGGTGGCCGGACGTGCTGGGGCTGGCCGTGCGGCTGCACCGGGACGCCGGGCAGCCGTTCGACCTGCTGGTCAGTTCCAGCGGGGCCGCACCGGTGCTGCGGCACCTGCCGCTACCGCGGCGGCGCTTCGCCGGGACGTACAGCACGATCATGTCGTTCCGGGCGGGCCGGCGCCGGCTCCTCCTGGCCGCGCTGGCCGACCCGGAGTCGCCCGATCTGGGCCGCAGCCTGGCCGAGGTGGCCGCCGCGGCCCGGACGGAAGCGCCGCGCCTGGTGCTGGCGGTCGCGTCCGCGGTCGGGCCGTGGCGGCCGTTCGGGCAGGTCACCCTCGGCGGGCAGCTCGGCGCCGGGGAGGACGCCGCGCTGGCCTTCGACCCGGTCGGCAACCTGCCGCCGGGGCTGCGGGCGGCAGGCCCCGTCGCCTGGCTGCGGGAGCACACCTACCCGGCCTCCCAGCGGGCGCGCGGCGCCGTGCCTCAGTCGGGGGGCTCGACGGGGGTCACCGTCTGATCGGAGGTACGCCGCTCCAGCACGGTGTCCGGCGCGGCGTTGCGGTCCTCCTCCCGGATGTCCGACTCCTCGAGGATGACCTCGGCCTGTGCCTGCGGGTCCTCGCTGCCGACGGCCGCCTCCTCGGGCAGCAGGTGCGCGCGGGACTCGACCCGTTCCTGGTCGTTCTGCTCCTCACTCATGCCCGCCCACATACCCCGCCGGGTGGACAGGCACGCCCACATGATCGCGACCATCCGCGGTGACCTCCCCCCGTCGCGGGGTCAACGCCGGCCGGGCGCGACCGTGGCGCGGCGGGGGGTGGGCCGCGCTCAAAGCGGAAGGGGCAGGAATCGAAGTTACCGCCAGAGGCATCGATGGGGATGAACGTTAGGCGAGTGTTTCCCGACGACCGGGTGGACCTTCCCGGGCCGTCGGGTACGCTGGACGGCGTGACGCGTTCGTATCGATGGTTTAGGCAGCCGGCTCGCACGCCGGTGACTTCACCATGATCTGACGTCACCGCCATCGAGCCGGCCGGGCAGGAGCTTTCGTTCCTGCCCTTTTGCGTACGAGCAGCCGGCTCGTACCCGGGCACCGGCCCCGGGGCACGGTCGGCGGAAGGATGCCCACCGTGACGACCCCGGAGACCGATCGGGTCAGCGATCAGCGGATCGACCGTGTCGTGCCGCTGACCACCCCGGCCCTGCTGCACCACGAGCTGCCCCTGGACGACACGCTCGCCTCGGCCGTGCTGGCCGGTCGGCGCGCCGTCGGCCGGGTGCTGGACCGCGCCGACGACCGCCTGCTGGTGGTGGTCGGCCCGTGCTCGGTGCACGACCCGGCCGCCGCGCTCGACTACGCCCACCGGCTGCGCGTCGCCGCCGAAAGGGTCTCCGACGACCTGCTGGTGGTGATGCGGGTCTACTTCGAGAAGCCGCGCTCGACGGTCGGCTGGAAGGGCCTGATCAACGACCCGGGGCTGGACGGCTCCGGTGACGTCAACACCGGCCTGCGTACGGCCCGGGCGCTCCTGCTCGACGTGCTGCGCCTCGGCCTGCCGGTGGGCTGCGAGTTCCTCGACCCGATCACCCCGCAGTACATCGCGGACACGGTGGCGTGGGGCGCGATCGGCGCGCGGACGGTGGAGAGCCAGGTGCACCGGCAGCTCGCCTCCGGCCTGTCTATGCCGATCGGCATGAAGAACCGCCCCGACGGCAGCATCGGCACGGCCGTGGACGCGATCCGCGCCGCCGGCGTGCCGCACGTCTTCCCCGGCATCGACGTCTCCGGCACCCCGGCGATCCTGCACACCCGGGGCAACGCCGACGGACACCTCGTGCTGCGCGGCGGGGGCGGCCGGCCCAACTACGACGCCGAGTCGGTCGCCGGCGCGCTGGAGCTGCTGCGGGCGGCCGGGCTGCCCGAGCGCCTGGTCGTCGACGCGAGCCACGCCAACAGCGGCAAGGACCACCGCAACCAGCCCAGGGTGGCGGCCGACGTGGCCGCTCAGCTCGCCGCCGGGCAGCGCGGCATCGTCGGGATCATGCTGGAGAGCTTCCTGCTTCCCGGCCGCCAGGACCTCGACCCGACCCGCGAGCTGACCTACGGCCAGTCGGTCACCGACGCGTGCATCGGCTGGGAGACCACGGAGGAGGTCCTGACCCACCTGGCCGCCGCCGTCCGCACCCGCCGCCGCACCCCCGCCCCCACGCCCGCCTGACCCACCCACCCGACGTCGATCATGGGGTCGGCGGCGGTCGAGGAGGTCCACCTCGCCGCCGAGCCCGTGGTCGACGCCGGGGGACGGAAAGGACAGCGCCGCCCCCGGGCCTTGTGGGCTCGGGGGCGGCGCTGGCGTCGGTGTGCAGGTCGCCTCTCGGCGAGTGGCGCGACGCGGCTCCAGCCGGACGGAACTCCGCGAGGGCAATATGGGTGAGGCCCGGGGACACTGGACACACCGACACCTCACTCAACCGGCCCCCCGCCGCCGGTGTTCCGGCCCCGACCATGACCGCCGTCACACCCTCCACGTCCCGCCGGGGACTCGTCCGGGACCGAGGCGGCCACCGGTCGCCCGACGGGCCTGCTCGGCGGGTCCGCCGCGCGGGGGCCAGCCGGCGTGGTGACGTTTGACCGATTCGGTCGCGGGTAGCTGAGCCGACGTGACCGACGACGCACCCGTGACCGAAGCGCCCGTGACCGAGGCGGCAGAGGAGCCGGACATCCGGCGCCTCGACGACCTGCTCGAGGACCTCTACCGCGGCCAGGAACGGATCAGCCAGGCGGACATCTACCGCCGCGCCGTCTCCGCGGAGCTTCCCGCGCAGCTCCTCACCCGGATCGCCGCGCTGCCCGAGGGCGAGTACGCGGTCGACGAGGCGGCCGACCTGCTCGGCGGATCGGTCACCTGACGACCCCCGGCAGCCCGTACGGCCGGCTCGTGGCGTCACCGGCGGGCCGGCAGCCTCCCGGCACGGGCGGCCGACGAGGAGTGAGGAGAGCGAGATGTCCCACCACGAGGAGCAGCACAAGAAGCTGCCGGCGCTCGGCCAGCCCCCCGAGGGCACGGACACCCTGCCGGAACCCGACTTCGCCAGCGAGCACGACAGGACCGCCGTGGACCGGGAGGTCATCACCGGCGCGGACGAGGACGAGCGGGAGCCGGAGGCGTCCCGGGGCTGGGCCGGCGAGGACCACGGCACGACCCCGACGTGACCGGGGCACCATCAGACCCGACCGCTGGGGCGGGACGTCGCGAAGGGGGCCGGCACACCGCCGGCCCCCTTCGGGACGTCTCCGCCTCCTCGCGTGCTCAGTCGTCGTCGGCCCCGGGGCCCTCGGCGGCCCGCTGCGCCATCGCGTACGCCATCTGGAGGAAGTCCGAGGCGGCCACGGCGGTCAGCGCGGTCGCGACCAGCCGGGTCAGCCGGGGCGAGAGCACGAGCCCGCCGGTGAGCCCGGTGGCGACCCAGACGGCGAGACAGAACGGGCAGCTCAGCAGCTCCCCTATCGCGTGACGGGTGCCGCTGCCCTGGTCTCGGACCTGCTCCATCACCTCGCCGCTGCCGATCGGCCGGTCGTAGCGGGTGAACGGCGCCCGCAGGGGGCTGGTGACCGCGTCCTTGGCCAGCAGCCGGCTGAGCTTGTGCGTCGCGATGCCGAGCAGCACCACGTCGGCCGTGGCGGGACGGTCGGGCACGTGCTGGCCGGTCGCCCTGACCAGCCCCGCGAGCGCCCCGGTCACCGCGGCGTAGGCACCCATCGACACCAGATAGCCGCCGAGCGGCCGGTGCTCGTGCGGCGCGTACGCCCGGCGTAACCGCGCCACCTTCTCCTTCACGTCGGTCACCCCGGTCTCCCTCGGTTCCTCACGCCGGCCGGCCCGGCTCAGCCGGCCTGGAGGTTGTCGGCCACCTCGCGGGCGAGACTGTCCAACGCCTCCTCGGCCATCCGGTCGGCGTCCGGCCCGCCGGTCAGGTCGAGCCGCGTCCGGGCGCCGCCCGCCAGGGCCGGGTCCACCCGGATCTCGGCGCGCCAGTCCCCGGCGGCGCTCCACCGGGCCCGCAGTTCCTCCACGCTGACCTCCTCCGCCGGGCTGCCGTCGCCACGCAGCGGGTCGGGCAGCCAGGCCGACGCCCGGTCGGGGTCGGTAGCGGTGTTGAACACCACCTCCGGGGGCGCGGACATCCCGCGCTCGGCGTGCGCCATCACGCTTCCCGCAGGCGGCTGGGGTCCACTTCCCGCCCGGGGTGCCGGGCGAGGTACTCGGTCTCGAGTTCGGCCGTGCGCCGCAGGTGGTTGGCGAGCGCGGAGTCGGCCGCGTGCCGCAAGGTGTCCAGCCGGGTGCGGTGCAGGCTGTGCATCTCGCGCATCAGGTCCTCGTCTCCCAGTTCGGCCGGGTCGACGCCGAGCAGCTCGCCGTCGACGTCCGCCTCGCCGGAGGCCGTGTCGTGGACGTGGTCGCCGTCCCACGCGGGCATCCGCTGCTCCGGGCTCCCGAACTCGTCCTGCCGTATCGATCCGGTCATCATCGCCCCCCTGGTCGTTTTGGGCTGGCGTCTAAACGGATGCCCACACCGGGTGGCACCAAACCATTCCCCGCACTACGACACCGCGTCGGAGACCGCGGGCCGCCCCGGTACTCTCGATGCCATGAAGCGGCTCTGGACCCCGGCGTGGATCGCACGCCACGTGGCCATGGTCGTGCTGGTCGTCGGGTTCCTGGGGCTGGGCTGGTGGCAGGTCAGCCGGGCCGCCGCCGGCAACGCGATCAGCTGGGGCTATGCGGTCGAGTGGCCGATCTTCGCCGGCTTCGTGGCGTTCCTGTGGTGGCGTGAGGTCCGGCACACGCTGCGCGGCCCGCAGGCCCCGGCCGACGAGCCGTCGGCCGCTGCCGGGTCGCGGCCGGCCGACGCCCCGGCGCGTCCGGTCGTACGCCGCCCCGTGCGGGTCGCCCGCGTGCCCGCGGCGGCCGTCGACGGCGAGGACGCGGACCTCACCGCCTACAACCGATACCTGAAATGGTTGACCGACAACCCGGGCGCCAAGCCCGGTGACTACCCCGGCTGAGGCCGGGCGCGGAAGGACGGACGAAGGTGGGCGCAGCCCTGACCCGGTACCGCGTGATCGCCTGGATCGTCGGCGTGGCGCTGATCCTGCTGGTCGTCATCGGCATGCCGATGAAGTACGGCTTCGACAACCCGATCCTGGTGGAGACCGTGGGTCAGGCGCACGGCTTCCTCTACATGCTCTACCTGGTGGCCGCCTTCGACCTCTCCCGCCGGGCCGGCTGGCCGCTGAAGCGGATGGTCCTGGTCATGCTGGCCGGCACGGTGCCGTTCGTGTCGTTCTACGCCGAGCGCCGGGTCAGCAACTGGGTGACCGCCGGCCGGGCCGAGCGCACTCCGGAGCCGGTGGCCGGCTGAGCCGAGCTACCGGCGGGGCCGCCACGGGTCCACGGAGGCGATCGGATCCTCCCAGCCGCCGTACCGGTTCATCTCCCGGGCCCGGCGCAGGGCCCGGGTGACCTGGCCGAACTGCCGCTCGTTGTCGCTGCTGAACAGCAGCACGTGCTCGCCGCGCCGCCGACCCCACAGCTCGTACGCCGGCGGTCGCCACCGGTCCCCCACCACGGCGACCAGCACCGGCAGCAGGAAGACGGCACCCAGGATGAGGTACGCCCCGGCGGTGAGCCGTTGCAGCCCGCCGGTGAAGCCGAGCAGGAGCCCGACGCCGCCGAGCATCGCGCCCGTGACCACCACGGCCCGGACGGCGACGCGGTCGTGCGGCCCGCGGCTGGTCTCCAGGTGGGTCAGTTCCGTCACCCGCCAACTGTTGCGTCCGACGGTGAACCGGTCGACCGTCACGATGATCCCGGGTCGGGCGTAGAGCAACGTGTTGCGGCCGCCGGTCGCCCCCGGTGACCGCGTCTGTCGTGTCGTGGCGCCTTGAGGATTCACTGCGCTACCTCCCGCGGCTGCGTGCCGGGGTCGGCTCCCGCCGACGGATCGCATCAATGCCGGTCGACGGGATTCCCGGCTCTGCGGTTCATTGTGTGGCGCACGTGCCAGCCGATACGGCGCTTTTCACCCCACCGCGACGGGCGGCCGGCGGCGGGGCCGCCGGGTAGCGGCCTCCATGTCCGTCTTGTCGGTCATAGCGCCCCAGGCCGCGCCGGCATAAGCCCAGAACGACGAAAGCCTCGTACCACCCGATCGACAACAATCAGCGCCATCGTCCGGCGACAGTGCACGATCGCCGGCACGTACGCCCACCGGCGCGACCGACACAACCCGCCACTTTGCCAACATTCGCCCCGGCTTCAACTGCGGGCGACTCCTGCCCCGGGTTACGTTGTCCGGGCCGGCCGGTCGACCGCCGTCCACCAGGACTGCACCGCCCGGTGTCGCCGGGGGCCTCAGCAGCCCGCGGCGGCGTGCTGGGAGAGGAGCCTTCCGCTCTTGTCGTCCCTCAGGAACACGCTGCGCGCCCTGGTGGTCGCCGCGGTGGCGGCCACGCTGGTCGCGCCCGCGGTGCCGGCCCGGGCCGAACCCTCCCCCGCCGAGCTGACCCGGCGGATCGAGAAGGCCTCCACCGAGCTGGAGCACGTCGTCGAGGCGTACAACAAGCTCCGCGAGGAGATGAAGGCGAACCAGGCCGCCGTGACCCGGGTGCAGGGCCGGATCGGGCCGCTGGAGCAGCAGGCCGAGCGGAGCCGGGCGGACGTCGGCGAGCTGGCGGTGACCGCGTACAAGACCGGCAGCCACCTGTCCACCACCGAGGCGCTGCTGCGTCCCGGGGGCTCCGACACCCTGCTGGACCGGCTGCACATGATCGACCGGCTCACCCGGCAGCGGCAGGAGACCATCGCCACCTTCGCCGACGACCAGCGCCGCCTGCTCGCCGAGAAGACCCGGCTGGACGTCACGCTCGGTCGGCAGGCCGCCCAGGCCCGCGAGCTGACCGCCGCGAAGAAGCGGATCGAGCGCGACCTGGCCGAGCTCTACGAGCTGCGCCGCCAGGCGTACGGCCGGGCCACCGAGAAGCCGGCCGCCCGGCCCGACAGCGCGAACGACGCTCCCGCGGTCTCCGGCCGGGCCGGCGTCGCCGTCCGGTACGCCTACGGCGCGCTCGGCAAGCCGTACGTCTGGGGCGCCGACGGACCGAACGGCTACGACTGCTCGGGCCTGACCTCGGCGGCCTGGCGGGCGGCCGGGAAGTCGCTGCCGCACAACGCCCGCATGCAGTGGGGCGCGGTCGCCCACATCAGCAAGGGCGAGCTGCGCCCCGGTGACCTGGTCTTCTACCGAGGGCTCGGGCACGTCGCGCTCTACGTGGGCGGCGGCCAGGTGATCGACGCGCCGAGCGCGGGGCGCAACGTGCTCAAGCGGGGCATGAACCTGATGCCCATCCAGGGCTACGGCCGGGTGCGCTGACCGCACCCGCAGACGGCGAACGGCCGGCGTCCCCCTATCGGACGCCGGCCGTTCGCCGTCATTCCTACCAGCTCAGGCTGCCTGCAGCCCCTCCGCGCGGGCCAGCTCGCGGAGCCGGCCGAGCGCCTGGATCTCCAGCTGCCGGATCCGCTCCCGGGAGAGCGAGAACCGCGAGGCCACCTCGGTGAGGGAGTGCTCACGGCCGTCCTCCAGCCCGTAGCGGGCCCGCATGATGCCGGCCGACCGGTCGTCGAGGTGGTTGAGCAGGCCCTCGATCCGCTGCCGCTCCAGGCCGGTGAGGACGATCTCCTCCGGCGACGGGGCGTCGCTGTCGGCCACCAGGTCGCCGAGGTTGGTGTCGCCGTCGTCGCCGACCGGGGTGTCCAGCGACACCGTGTCCTGCGACCAGCGGACCAGCTCGTTGACCCGCTCGACGGTGACCCCGAGGGCCGCCGCGATCTGCTCCGGCTCCGGGTCGCTGCCCAGCTCGCGGGTGAGCTGCCGGGCCACGTTGCGCATCCGGTTGACGTCCTCGACCAGGTGCACCGGCAGGCGCACCGTGCGCTCCTGCTGGGCGATCGCCCGGCTGATGGCCTGACGGATCCACCAGGTCGCGTAGGTGGAGAACTTGTAGCCGCGCTCGTAGTCGAACTTCTCGACCGCCCGCACCAGGCCGGTGTTGCCCTCCTGGATCAGGTCCAGCATGGGCATGCCCGAGCGGACGTAGCGGCGGGCGATCGACACGACCAGCCGCAGGTTGGCCCGGATGAACAGGTCCTTGGCCCGCTCACCCTCGGCGACCAGCCGCTCCAGGTCTTCCCGGTCGACATCGGCGGGGACGCGGTCCTCGCCGAGCAGGTGCTCGGCGTAGAGGCCGGCCTCGATGGCCTTGGAGAGGTCGACCTCCTTGGCGGCGTCCAGCAGTGGCGTCCGGGAGATCTCGTGAAGGTAGACGCCGACCAGGTCGCGCTCCTCGGCAACCTCGTCGGTTCGCATGCCGATGTTCTTGTCCACGTTGCCCACGGTCCCCTCGCTCGCGCCGGTTGCCCGGTTCCTTGCCATCCCCACGTCCATCAGCCCTCC
Source organism: Micromonospora sp. NPDC048040 (assembly GCF_055587185.1). NCBI lineage: Bacteria > Bacillati > Actinomycetota > Actinomycetes > Micromonosporales > Micromonosporaceae > Micromonospora > Micromonospora sp. NPDC048040. Next base: position 75,292 of record NZ_JBVJGT010000015.1, read on the forward strand.
CCCGTAACTTCCGCTGTGCCCACCGGTGCTGACACCTACACAACAGATGAGACGCGTCGGGGATTCCATGTCGTGAGTCGAAAGTGTCACGAATGCCTGATAATCCGCTGAGAGCACGATCCACGTTTGCTGTCAGCACCCCGTGTGGCGGCGCTCCGATGGGCACCACGCAGGGTCGGCGGGTCGACGCGTCGCCGTTTCCCCGATACATGGCAACATCGCCCACCCCGGTGGCACAGCGACCCGGCTCACCGCAGCGCTGCGATCCTGGTCACTGCCAGATACGCGCTCGTGGACCGATCGGTTCATCCACGCCCGTGGTAATACCCCACCCCCCGATGAACAATCCGCGCCCCGGATCTATGCCCGGCACGTGACGCAGCTCGCAGGGAGGGGCGAACGGGAAGCGGTGCGGCGGCTGCCGCGGGGTGGGCCCGACGGCGAAAAGGCGCTGTGACGTGGGGGCGGGCGAGGTGCGGGGTGACTCGGGCAACGGGGCTTGATACGGGCGGTCGGGTGAGGTCAGGGGTGACGTGGGGACGGGATGGAGGCGTGGGTGGGCCGAAGGGTGACGGCAGTCAGGAGGCCAGCAGGGCCAGGGCGCCGCGGACCTGGTCGGCGGAGCGGGCGAGGGCGGCCCGCGCGGCCGACACCTCGACCCCGGAGACGAGCGAGACCAGCGCGGTCTTCATGTCGCCGTCGGCCTCGCCGAGGGCCCGCCGGCAGATCTCCTCGGAGCAGCCGGTCGCCTCCATCAGGATCGAGATCATCCGGCCGCGGAGCTTGGCGTTGGTGGCCACCATGTCGATCATCAGGTTCGAGTAGACCCGACCGAGCCGCACCATGACCGCCGTGGAGAAGGTGTTGAGCACCAGCTTCTGCGCGGTGCCCGCCTTCATCCGGGTCGACCCGGTGACGACCTCGGGTCCGGTGTCCACGCCGATGAAGACGTCCACCGACCGGGCGGCCTCCGCCTCCGGGTTGGCACAGAGCAGCACGGTCGAGGCGCCCTTGGCCCGGGACGCGGCGAGCGCCCCCAGGACGTACGGCGTGCGCCCGCTCGCGGCGAGTCCGACCACGAGGTCACCGGCGCGTACGCAGTCGGCGGCCTCGGCCGCCCCGCCCCGGTCGTCGTCCTCGGCGTCCTCGACCGCCCGCCACATGGCCTCCGGCCCGCCCGCGATGTGCGCGCAGAACCAGTGCCGGGGCGAGTTGAAGGTGGGGGCGAGCTCGGCGGCGTCGATCACGCCGAGCCGGCCGGAGGTGCCGGCGCCGAAGTAGTGCACCCGGTGCCCGCCGCGCAGCGCGGCCACCGCCAGGTCCACCGTCGCGGCGATCTCGTCCAGGACGTCCGCGACCGCGCCGGGCACCCGCCGGTCCGCCTCGTTGATCACCGAGAGCACGTCCCGCGTCGACATCAGGTCGAGGTCGACGCTGTGCGGATTGCGCCGCTCCGTCGGCGCGCCGACCCGGATCACCGGCCGGGCCGCCATCGGGGTGGTCACGTCCTGCGGTTCCACCGCGCCGGCCGTCATGCCCGCCTCCGTCCCGAGCCGACCCGGTGCGACTGGACCGCCTCGGCGGTCGCCTCGAGGGCCTTGCGGGCCCGCGACCGGTTGCGCGCCGCCACCCCGACGAAGAGGCAGTCGACGACGGTGAGCTGGGCGAGCCGGCTCGCCATCGCGCCGGAGCGGTAGGTGGTCTCGCGGGCCGCCGTGGTGAGCACGAAGTCGGCGACCTCGGTGATCGGCGAGCGGGGGAAGTTGGTCAGCGCCACCGTGGCGGCGCCCCGGGCCCGGGCCTGCTCCAGCACCTCGACCACGTCGGAGGTGGTGCCGGTGTGCGAGATGCCGACCGCGACGTCGCCCCGGCCGAGCAGCGCGGCCGACGTCAGCGCGGTGTGCACGTCCGGGAAGTAGAAGGCGGTGCGGCCGATCCGGTGCAGCTTCTGCTGGAAGTCCGAGGCGACGAAGCCGCTGGCGCCGGCGCCGTAGACGTCGATCCGGCCCGCGCCCGCGATGGCCTCGACGACCTGCTCGCAGATCGCCGGGTCGAGCTGCTCGGCCGTCTCCTCGACGGCGCGCGCGTCGTTGAACGCGATGGTGGCGATGATCTGGGCGAGGTCGGCGCCGGGCGGGATGTCACCGCCGACGACCCGGGCGTCCGGCGGCTCGACCCGGCGGGCGGCCTCGGCGGCGAGCCGGATCCGCAGCTGCGGGTAGCCGTCCATGCCGACCGACCGGCAGAACCGGATGACGGTCGCCTCGGATGTCTCGGCGGCGGTGGCGAGGTCGGTGATGGTCCGACGCGCGGCGTCGGCCGGGTCGGCGACGACCAGCCGGGCGACCCGCTGCTCGGCCGGCGACAACGACGGGAGCAGGCCGCTGATGTGGACGATCAGTCCACCCGGCTCGTGACTCGCAGAAATCTTCGGACTCTTCGCCACGGATGAAACTTACTTTCATGAGGCGTGAGCGTCAACCATGACTCCACGTGTTGGGGGAAACACCGCCCGCCGGGACCGCCGGATCTGCTCAGGGTGCCACTCCCCCGACGCCGCCGCCTCCCCCGGGAGGGCGGCCCGGCCCCTGCCGGTCGGCCGCCGTCGGCCACCGTCCTCGGAAAGACCATGCCACCTTTCCGCCTTCCACGACGTCCCGCCACCCCGGCGACGCCCCGGGCCCGGGCCGCCCCACGCCTCTCCTCCCGAACGACGTCCCGGCGGGCGACGCCGGGGCCGGGCCGGCACTAGCGTGTGGCGCATGGCGGATCGCAGTGTGCTGGTCACCGGGGGAACGGGCGGACTGGGCGGGGCGGTCACGGCCGCCTTCCTCGACGCGGGGTGGCGGGTGGTCGTACCCGGGCGGGAGCGGCCGGCGGCGACGGAGCCGGCGGCGGGCGGACCGGTCCGACTGGTCGCGGACCTCACCGACCCGGCCGGCGCGGAGCGGGCGGTCGCGGCGGCCGCCGACGATCCCGCGGCGCCGCTGCGGGCGGTGGTCAACCTCGTCGGCGGTTACGCCGGCGGCGGGCTGGTGCACGAGACCCCGGTCGACGAGTTCGACCGGATGCTGACGGTGAACCTGCGACCGACCTGGCTGGTGACCCGGGCGGCGCTGCCTCGCCTGGTCGCGGCCGGCGGTGGCGCGGTGGTCTGCGTGTCCTCCCGTGCGGCCGTCGCCCCCTTCCCCGGCGCCGCCGGCTACGTGACCGCCAAGGCGGCCGTGCTCGCCTTCGCGAACGCGGTGGCCGTGGAGTACCGGGCGGCCGGGGTGCGCTGCAACACGGTGCTGCCGAGCGTCATCGACACCCCGGCGAACCGCGCGGCCCAGCCCACCGCCGACCATTCGCGCTGGGTCACGCCGGCCGAGATCGCGCCGGTGGTCCGCTTCCTCGCCTCCGACGAGTCGGCGCCGACCAGCGGTGCGAGCATCCCGGTCTACGGCCGCGCCTGACCGGCCCGGTCGCCCGCGGCCAGCCGGCCGCCCCCGGGCGGTCAGGCGGTCAGGCGGCCCGCCGCGACCGGCTCGACGGCCGGCGCGGCCACGACGGCGGGGGCGGCCACCACACGGGGCGGGCCATCCCCGTGGGCGGCGTCGAGCCAGCCGGCGAGGTGGCCTCTGATCTGCCGGGACACCTCCTCCGGCGGGCGCCCGGCGTCGACCACCACGAAGGTCGGGTGCTCCGGCAGCGCCCGGTACGCGGCGTCCGCGGCGGTCAGGTACCGCATGCTCTCGTGGTCGGTGCCGCGCTGCTCGATCCGCCGGTACGCCTCGGCCGGATCGACGGTCAGCAGAAAGGTCACCTGCGGCCGCGGGAAGACCCGGTAGCCCACCCGGGCGAGGCGCTCCCAGCGCTGGCCCCCGTGGGCGCGGATGCTCGCGTACTGGCAGGCGGAGTAGCGGTCCATGACCGCGATCCGGCCCGTGGCCAGGCAGCCGAGCAGGGCGGCGGCGATGGCGAGCCAGCGCAGCACGGACTCCACGGCGAGCATGCCGTTGCGCCCGACGAGACGCTGGGCGTCCGGCCGGCCGAGGCGGTGCGCGACGCGGCCGAGCCAGCGGCGCCCGCCCGCGTTGCGGTGGTAGGTGGCGGGGTGCCCCGCCGCGGTGAGCGCGTCGGCGAGCCGGTGCGCCTGGGTGGTCTTGCCCGAGCCGTCGATGCCGATCAGGGCGACGGCGCGCAATCGGGCCCTGCCGCGCCGTGCCTCCGATGATCTGGACACCCTGCACAGGCTATCCGACTCGCGCTCGCGTTGCCGGAGATTTGTACCGTCTGCTCCCGGTTGACCCCACCCGCGCCTCCTGCCAGGTGTGGCCCCCCGGGATGCCGGGTACCGGAGTTGGATCAGCCGCCTACCACCATCGACGGGAGACGCCAATGGCCGAGCGCGGGGACGAGAGCCTGGTGCACACGCTGAAGAAGGTCGCCGCCGTGCTCAAGCAGGAAGACATTCCCTTCGCGCTCGGCGGCAGCTTCGCCGTGTACGCCCACGGCGGCCACTCCAGCGAGCACGACGTCGACTTCCTCATCCGGGAGGTCGACGTGGAACGCGCCCTGGAGGCCCTGGTCGCGGCGGGTTTCACGGCCGAGCGCCCGCCCGAGGACTGGCTGGTCAAGGTCTTCGACGACGGGCGGATGGTCGACCTCATCCACCGGCCCATCGAGACGCCGGTGACCGAGGAGACGTTCGCCGACACGATGGTCCGGCCGGTCGACGCGATCCACATGCCGGTGCTCTCGGCCACCCAGTTGATGGTGCACAAGCTGCTCAGCTTCTCGCAGCACTACTGCGACTTCGCCCGGGGCCTGCCACTCGCCCGTTCGTTGCGGGAGCAGATCGACTGGGAACGGGTACGCAAGGAGACGCAGCACTCGCCGTACGCGGAGGCGTTCCTGGTGCTGCTGGACCGGCTGGACGTGGTGCCGTACTCCGGCACCCCGCAGCGAGAGGGGACACCACCGTGACCGAGCACCGCGACGTCGCCACCGGCCCGCCCGACGAGTACGTCGAGGCGGAGGTGCACCGACTGCTCACCGAGGACCCGGACGTGGCCGAGCAGGGGATCACCGTGGTCCGCCGGGAACGCGGCCTCGTGCTGTACGGCGAGGTGGAGAGCCCGCACCGGCGGGAGGAGATCCTGCGCCGGGTGGCCGAGCGCTTCCCGGACGTGCCGATCACCAGCGACATCGGGGTGATCCGCACGCAGGCGCCCACGGAGATCGAGCAACTGCCCTGAGGAGGTGCCATGGTGATCCGGATCGCCGCCGTGGGCGACGTGCATCTGGACGAGGACGTGGTCGGCCGGTTCCGGCCGGCGCTGGAGGAGCTGCCCGAGCACGCCGACGTACTGCTGCTCGCCGGTGACCTGACCCGGCACGGGACGGAGTCGGAGGCCCGGTGCGTGGCCACCGAGTTCGGCGGGCTGGGCGTGCCGGTGGTGACCGTCCTCGGCAACCACGACCACCAGTGCGACCAGGTGCCGCAGGTGGTCAAGGTGCTGGAGAGCGCCGGGATCAGGGTCCTGGAGGGCGACGGCATCGTGCTGGAGTGCGCCGGCGGCCGGCTGGGCGTCGCCGGGGTGAAGGGATTCGGCGGCGGGTTCGCCGGGCGCTGCGCCAGCGACTTCGGCGAGCCGGAGATGAAGGCGTTCGTCCGGACCACCACCGACAGCGCGGACGCGCTGGCCGCGGCACTGCGGGGGCTGGACTGCGACGTGCTGGTGGCGCTCACCCACTACTCGCCGGTGCCGGACACGCTCGCCGGCGAGCCGCTGGAGATCTACCCGTTCCTGGGGTCGTACCAGCTCGGTCAGGCGATCGACTCGGCGCCGACCGCGCTGGCGTTGCACGGGCACGCGCACGCCGGGAGCGAGCGGGGCACCACGCCCGGCGGGGTACGCGTCCGCAACGTCGCCCACCCCGTGATCAAGCAGGCCTACAGCGTCTTCCACCTGGGCGACCACCTCGATCAACCGCAGGTTTCCCGCGTCGGCGGCTCGGGTACCCAGCAACCATGGAGCTGATTCTCTGGATTCTCGCAGTCGTACTCGTGGTCGCCGGCATCCTCGCGCTGTTCCGCCGGCAGATCCTGTGGGGCATCGTCCTCATCGTGGTGGGCCTGCTGGTCGGGCCGGGTGGTGTGAGCATCTTCAGTTGACGTGGCGGCCGTCCGCCGCCGACCGGGACCCGCCGGGGTCGTCGTGACCGGAACTCCGTCCTCCCGACAGGAGCGTCCGGACCCGACGACCCCGGCGCCGTGCTGTCCGCGGGTGGCCGCCCCGGCGCGTGCCGGGTGACGGGGCCCCGGGCGGTCCCGGGACCCCGTCCCGCGCTCAGCAGCGGGGCACGTTGGGGATGTAGCCGTCGTGGCCGGTGTAGACGTACGCGTCGGCGATGTAGCGTCCGCTACCGATCCGGTCCCAGATCGAACTGGTGCCGTAGGTGCCGGTGACGGTGGTGCCGCTGGTCTGGCAGTAGATGGTCACCCGGGTGCCGTCGGCGACGGTGCCCACCGCCTCGTAGCCGGTGCCGGGGCCGGAGCGGACGGTCAGCGGGGTCCCGCTGGTGTTGACCGTGCCGGAGCCGGTGGTGCTGCCGCAGCCGTTGTCGCTGGTGTAGGTCTTCGTCCCCCAGTAGAGGGCGAGCGCGCCGTTGAAGCGGACCTGGATGTCGTTGCCGTCGAGCCGCTGCTCGTAGTGCAGGTGCGGGCCGGTGGAGCCGCCGGTGCTGCCGACCCAGCCGATCACCTTCCCGTAGCCGACGGTCTGTCCGACGGAGACGTTGAAGCCGTTGAGGTGGGCGTAGTAGGTGGTGTAGCCGCTGCCGTGGTTGATCCGGACGTACTTGCCGTAGCTGGTCCCGCCGAGGTCGGTGACCCGGTCGACGGTGCCCGGCGCGCTGGCCACCACCGGGTCGCCGAGGTCGTCGGTGCGGTTGAAGTCGATCGCGTACGCCGGGCTGTGTCCGGTCCGCGTCTGGCCGGACCAGGACTGCCCGCAGGGGAACGGCACCTTGAACGTCGGCGCGGCCATCGCCGGGGCCGCCGGGAGCAGCGCGCCCACGGCCAGCAGGCCGGTCGCGAGCAGGCTGAGCCATCGCTTACGCATCCAGAACCTCCAATGTTGAAATTCTTCTATACCTACCTCCAGCCTGACAGAAATCGCCACTCCTGAAAAGATGCGGGCGCGTGTCGTGGGAGCGTGCCCACACGGCAACGACAGGGTTTCCGGATTGTTACTCGGTCGTGTCCGGTCTGGGGTGGACCGGGTCGGATGCAAGCGCTTACATGTGTTGATGCCCAATCGGACCGGCGCGCGTTCGATTCCCCCACGCGCCGGCAAGGAAGGAGAACGGCATGGCGTTTGCCAGATCACGCCCGGCTCTCGCGATCGCCGGCGTACTGGGGCTGGCGCTGAGCGTCACCGCCTGCGGCACCGGCAGCGACAAGAAGAGTGACGCCGCGGGTTCCGCGGAGTGCGCCGCATACGAGAAGTACGGCGACAACAAGGGCAAGAAGGTCACGATCTACTCGTCGATCCGGGACATCGAGGCCGACCGCCTGGCGGAGTCCTGGAAGCAGTTCGAGGACTGCACCGGCATCGAGATCGACCACGAGGGCAGCGCCGAGTTCGAGGCGCAGCTCGGCGTCCGGGTCGACGGCGGCAACGCGCCCGACCTCGCGTTCATCCCGCAGCCGGGTCTGCTCAAGCGCTTCGTCGACTCCGGCAAGCTCAAGCCGGTCGGCGCCGACACCAAGAAGATGGCGGAGGAGAACTACCCGGCCGACTGGCTGAAGTACAGCACCGTCAACGGCCAGTTCTACGGCGCCCCGCTCGGCTCGAACGTGAAGTCGTTCGTGTGGTACTCGCCGAAGACCTTCAAGGAGAAGGGCTGGACCGTCCCGAGCACCTGGGACGAGCTGATCGCCCTGAGCGACAAGATCGCGGCGAGCGGCACCAAGCCGTGGTGCGCCGGCATCGAGTCCGGTGACGCCACCGGCTGGCCGGCCACGGACTGGATCGAGGACGTGATGCTGCGGACGCAGACCCCCGAGGTCTACGACCAGTGGACCACCCACGGCATCCCGTTCAACGACCCGAAGGTCGCCGAGGCCGTCGACAAGGCCGGCACCATCCTCAAGAACGAGAAGTACATGAACGGCGGGTACGGCGGCGTGAAGAGCATCGCCACCACCGCCTTCGGCGAGGCCGGCCTCCCGATCACCACCGGCAAGTGCGCGCTGCACCGGCAGGCGTCCTTCTACGCGAACCAGTGGCCGAAGGGCACCAAGGTGGCCGAGGACGGCGACGTCTTCGCCTTCTACTTCCCGGCGATCGACCCCGCCAAGGGCAAGCCGGTGCTGGGCGGCGGCGAGTTCGTCTCGGCCTTCACCGACCGCCCCGAGGTCCAGGCGGTGCAGACCTACCTCGCCTCCGGCGAGTACGCCAACAGCCGCGCCAAGATCGGTGACTGGGTGTCGGCGAACAACAAGCTCGACCTGGCCAACGTCGCCAACCCGATCGACAAGCTCTCCGTCCAGATCCTCCAGGACAAGAGCTCGGTCTTCCGCTTCGACGGCTCCGACCTGATGCCGGCCACGGTCGGCGCGGGGACGTTCTGGAAGGGCATGGTCGACTGGATCAACGGCAAGGACACCGCGACGGTGCTGAACGGCATCGAGAGCAGCTGGAAGTGATCTGAACGGTGGGCCGGTCCGCAGGCGCGGACCGGCCCACCGCTCCGTGACCGAACCCTTATAAGGAGGGTCGATGGAGTTCGACTTCATCGAGGAGAAGGACAAGTTCATCATGCTGGGGTGGGGGCTGTTCGCCTTCGTCCTGGTGGTGGGTGGCCTGCTCCTGCTCCTCGACGTGGTGCCGTCCTGGTTCGCCCGCCGCCGGGAGGCGCAGCTCGTCGCCGTCTCCGCGAGCGGCGCCCCGCTCCCCCGCCGCCGCAAGCCGCGGGAGGGCGTGTTCGCGCTCTTCTTCCTGCTGCCGACGCTGCTGCTGCTGACCGTCGGGCTGGTGGTCCCGGCCATCCGCACCACGATGCTCTCCTTCATGGACGCGGGCAGCAACGACTGGGTGGGGCTGCGCAACTACGGCTGGATGTTCTCGGAGGACTCGATCGTCCGGGTGCTGCTGAACACCTTGATCTGGGTGCTCCTGGTCCCGCTGGTCGCCACCGCGTTCGGCCTGATCTACGCGGTCATGGTGGACAAGGCCCGGTTCGAGGCGGTCGCCAAGTCACTGATCTTCCTGCCGATGGCGATCTCCTTCGTCGGCGCCAGCATCATCTGGAAGTTCGTGTACGCCTACCGCGGCGACGGGCAGGAGCAGATCGGTCTGCTCAACCAGATCGTGGTGAGCCTCGGCGGCGAACCGAAGCAGTGGCTGCTGGAGTCGCCGCTGAACACGCTGCTGCTGATCGTGATCATGGTGTGGATCCAGGCCGGGTTCGCCATGGTGGTGCTCTCCGCCGCCATCAAGGCCATCCCCGCCGACATCGTGGAGGCGGCCCGCCTCGACGGGGTCACCCCGTGGCAGATGTTCTGGCAGATCACCATGCCGAGCATCCGGCCGGCGCTGATCGTGGTCGTGGTGACACTGTCGATCGCCACCCTCAAGGTCTTCGACATCGTCCGGACGGCCACCAACGGCAACTACGACACCAGCGTCATCGCCAACGAGATGTACAACCAGGCGTTCCGGTACGGCCAGAACGGGCAGGGCTCGGCGCTGGCGGTCTTCCTGTTCGTCCTGGTGGTGCCGATCGTGATCTACCAGATCCGCAACCTCCGACAGCAGCGGAAGGGCTGAGATGACCACCGCAACGCCCACCGTCGCCGCCGGCACCCAGAAGACCGACGGCCGCACGTCCACCGCCGCCGCGCGGGTGCGCAAGCGGCTGAACAGCCGCACCGCCACCCTCGTGTCGATCGTCATCGCGGTGCTCTGGACCATCCCGACCTTCGGCCTGTTCATCTCGTCGTTCCGGCCGGAGGACCAGATCAAGACCAGCGGGTGGTGGACCTTCTTCACCGACCCGCAGTTCACCTTCGAGAACTACCAGGAGGTGCTGTTCGGGCGCTCCTCGTCGTCCGGGCAGCTCGCCAGCTACTTCATCAACTCGCTGGCGATCACCATCCCGTCGGTGCTCTTCCCGCTCGCCTTCGCGGCCCTGGCCGCGTACGCGCTGGCCTGGATCAACTTCCGGGGGCGGGACTGGGTGTACATCGCGATCTTCGCGCTGCAGATCGTGCCGTTGCAGATGGCGCTGGTGCCGCTGCTGAAGTTCTTCTCCACCGGGGTCACCGTCGCCGGGGTCACCGTGCTGCCCGCCTGGGACCTGGTCGACGAACAGAAGTTCGCTCAGGTGTGGTTCGCGCACACCTGCTTCGCGCTGCCGTTCGCGGTCTTCCTGCTGCACAACTTCATCTCGCAGCTCCCGGGAGACCTGATGGAGGCCGCCCGGGTTGACGGGGCCACCCACCCGAAGATCTTCCGCACCATCGTCCTGCCGCTGATCACCCCGGCGCTGGCCGCGTTCGGCATCTTCCAGTTCCTCTGGGTCTGGAACGACCTGCTGGTGGCGCTGATCTTCGCCGGTGGCGGCGACGAGACCGCTCCGCTCACCGTCCGGCTGGCCGAGATGGCCGGCACCCGGGGCAACGAGTGGCAGCGGCTCACCGCCGGCGCGTTCGTCTCGATCGTCGTACCGCTGATCGTCTTCCTGTCTCTTCAGCGCTACTTCGTGCGGGGCCTGCTCGCCGGCAGCGTCAAGGGCTGACGCCTCTCCGCCGCCGCCGGGACACCGGCGGCGGCGGAGCCGGCGCGAAGCGGGGGTACCGTGACGAAGATCGATGATGTCGCACGTCTGGCCGGGGTCTCCACGGCCACCGTCTCCAGGGCGCTGCGCGGGCTCCCGGCGGTCTCGGCCGCGACCCGGCGGCGCGTGCTCGCGGCGGCCGAGCAGCTGGAGTACGCCGTCTCGCCGAGCGCCTCGCGGCTGGCCGGCGGGCGCACCGGCACGATCGCGGTCGTGGTCCCGCGGATCACCCGGTGGTTCTTCGCCACCGTCGTGGAGGCCGTCGAGGAGTTCCTCCACCAGTCGGGCTACGACCTGCTGCTGCACAACCTCGGCGGGCGGGAGCAGACCCGACAGCGGGTGCTGAGCGCCGCCAACCTGCACAAGCGGGTGGACGCGATCATGCTGGTCGCCACGCCGCTGCGACCCGCCGACCTGACCGCCCTGACGAAGCTGGCGCTGCCCGGGGTGACCGTCAGCTCCGGCTCGGTCGTGCCGGGCTGGCCCTGCGTACGCATCGACGACGTGGACGCCGCCCGGACCGCCACCCGGTACCTGCTCGACCTGGGCCACCGCCGGATCGCGCACATCTCCGGCGACCCGAAGGACGAGCTGGCCTTCACCACCCACCTCGACCGGCGGCGGGGCTACCGGGAGGCGCTGCGCGACGCCGGCCTCGCCCCGGACCCGGGCCTGGACGTGGAGTCGCAGTTCACCATCGACGGCGGCACGCGCGCCACCGAGGAGCTGCTCCGCCGCGGCGACCCGCCGACGGCGATCTTCGCGGCCTGCGACGAGATGGCGATGGGGGCGATGACGGCGCTGCGGGACGCCGGCCTGCGGGTGCCGCAGGACGTCAGCGTCATCGGCGTCGACGACCACGACCTGGCCCGCGTCGTCGGGCTGAGCACGATCGCCCAGCCCGCGACGGAGCAGGGCCGGCTGGCCGCCCGGATGTTGCTCGACCCGCTCGTCGGCCGGCGGCGGGAGCCGGCCGGCCCCGACGCGGGCGCGGACCTCGCCCCGGGCCGCCGGGCAGCCGGCGACCCGCCGGAGCGGCCCGTGATCCTGCCCACTCGACTGATCGTGCGGGAATCGACCGCGCCGCCCCGGGCACACTGACGGGGACCGCCGATCCCCCGGCACCACGCACCCGACCGTACGGCTCGACACACGGGAGAAGGCCCTGAACAGCAACCCGACACACCAGGACACGCCTGCCGGCGCCGCCACCGGTTGGTGGACGCGGGCCGTCATCTACCAGGTCTACCCGCGCTCCTTCGCCGACTCCGACGGCGACGGGATCGGTGACCTGCCCGGCATCACCGCCCGCCTCGACCACCTCGTCGAGCTGGGCGTCGACGCGGTCTGGCTGTCGCCGTTCTATCCGTCGCCGCAGGCCGACGCCGGCTACGACGTGGCCGACTACCGCGACGTCGACCCGCTCTTCGGCGGCCTCGCCGACGCGGACCGGCTGATCGCCGAGGCGCACTCGCGCGGGCTGCGGGTGATCGTCGACCTGGTGCCCAACCACACGTCATCGGCGCACCGCTGGTTCACCGCGGCGCTCGCCGCCGCCCCGGGCAGCCCCGAGCGCGACCGCTACGTGTTCCGGGACGGCCTGGGACCGGACGGCGACCGGCCGCCGAACGACTGGCAGAGCGTCTTCGGCGGGCCGGCCTGGACCCGGGTCACCGACCCCGACGGCCGACCCGGCCAGTGGTACCTGCACCTGTTCGACACCGGGCAGCCCGACCTCAACTGGGACAACCCCGAGGTGCGGGCGGAGTTCCTGGACGTGCTGCGGTTCTGGCTGGACCGGGGCGTGGACGGCTTCCGGGTCGACGTGGCGCACGGCCTGATCAAGCAGGCCGACCTGGCCGACTGGCAGGAGCCGCAGGAGATCCTCTCCGGGCGGGAGGTCGACAAGCCGCGCCCGCCGATGTGGGACCAGGACGGCGTGCACGACATCTACCGGGAGTGGCGCCGGCTGCTGGACGGCTACCCGGGCGAGCGGATCCTGGTCGCCGAGGCGTGGGTCGAGCCGGCCGAACGGCTGGCCCGGTACGTGCGCCCCGACGAGATGCACCAGGCGTTCAACTTCGAGTACCTGCTCGCCTCGTGGACCGCACCCGCCCAGTACGCGGTGATCACCCGTTCGCTGGAGGCCACCGACGCGGTCGGCGCCCCGACCACCTGGGTGCTGTCCAACCACGACGTGGTCCGGCACGCCTCCCGGCTCGGGTTGCCCGTCGGCGGCAAGCGGCCCAACGGCATCGGCATCGGCGACCCGCAGCCGGACGCCGCGCTCGGCCTGCGCCGGGCCCGGGCGGCCACCCTGCTGATGCTCGCCCTGCCCGGCTCGGCCTACCTCTACCAGGGCGAGGAGCTGGGCCTGCCGGAGCACACCACGATGCCCGACGAGGCGCGGCAGGACCCGACCTGGGTACGCAGCGCGTACACCGAGCGGGGCCGGGACGGCTGCCGGGTGCCGATCCCGTGGGAGGCCGACGCCCCGTCGTACGGCTTCGGCCCGACCGACGCGAGCTGGCTGCCGCAGCCGCCGGTCTGGGCGGAGCACTCGCTGGACCGGCAGCGGGGCGTGCCCGGCTCGACGTACGAGCTGTACCGGACGGCGCTGCGGCTGCGCCGCGAGCACGACCTCGGCGCAGGCCCGCTGGAGTGGCTCGCCAGCGGCGACGAGGTGCTCTCCTTCCGCAACGGCGGGCTGACCGTGCTGACCAACTTCGGCGACGCCGCCGTGCCGCTGCCGGCCGGCACCGAACTGGTGCACGCCAGCGCCCCGCTCGACACCGACGGTGCCGTGCCCACCGACGTGACGGTCTGGGTCCGGCCGGCCTGACGGGTGAGGAAGGGCCCCTGCCAGGGGCCCTTCCTCACAGCCGCTCGGCGCGGGTGTGCAGGAGGTCGTGGACGTCGGCGATGTCCGCCGGCGAGGTCCGCGACGCCAGCCAGTACATGATCCCGGTCGGGATGAAGAAGAGCTGGAAGGCGGCCAGCCCGACGGCGTAGTTCAGCGGCGGCGGGAAGGCCGCCCGCAGCCCGTGGAAGGCGACCCCGACCAGCCCGTTGCCGGCCGCCCGACCGACGCCGTTCACCAGGTTGCCGAGGCTGTAGACGGTGCCCCGGTGCTCGGGCGGGTTGACGTCGGCGATCAAGGCGAACCAGTTCGGCGAGTTCGCGGAGGTCAGCGCCAACGCCACCACGGCCGTGAGCAGGCTCAACCCGACCGTCGGCTCGGTGACCACGCTGGCCAGCACCGCCCGGACCACCGTCCCCGCACCGGCGCCGTCGGGCACGTCGATGCGGATCGGCACGAAGAAGAGCACCAGGTAGAACGGCAGCGCCGCGAGGATGCCGACCGCCGCGACCAGCGCCCGCCCCCTCGGCGTACGACGTTGCAGGGCGTCGCCGACCAGCCCGCCGACGATGGAGAACACCCCGCCGAGCTGGAACAGGGTGGCGAAGACGCTACCCACCACCACGGCGGTGGCGGCGGAGTAGCCCTGGTCCTCGGCCCGCTCGGCGAAGAGCACGGGCAGCCAGACCAGCGAGCCGAAGGCCGCCTGCGCGGTGAGACCCTGCAGGATCAGCCACCGGTTCGTCCGCCTGCCGAGGATCCTCGGCAGGTCCGCCCGGCTGATCCGGTAGTCGTACTCGGCACCGGTGGCGAGCGCGTCGGCCAGCTCCGGTTCGCTCTGGCCGCGGCGGATGTCGTAGGTGAACAGGTAGGCGGCGGTCGCCAGCAGGCCGACCACGGTCAACGCCAGGAACGGCCGCCGCCAGTCGGCCGCCCCGAGCAGCCCGCCGACCAGCGTGCCGGCCAGCGTGCCGACCCCCTGGGACAGCCCCCAGAAGCTCATCACCAGCCCCCGCCGGCGGGGTGAGATCAGGTCGGTGACGACCGAGAACCCGACCGACCCGACGGCGCCCAGCCCGATCGCCGCCAGCAGTTGCGCGGCCAGGAACGCGGGGTAGTTCGCCGCGACCGCGCTGCCGCCGGTGCCCAGCGCCCAGATCAGGGTGCCGACCATCAGCAGCGGCTTGCGGTTCGCGCGGTCGCCGACGTACGCCCAGCCCACCGCCGCCACCGCGCTGGCCAGGAAGCTCACGGCAGTGACCAGGCCGAGCAGCCGCCGCGGCACGTCGAAGGCGTCGGCGATCGGCCCGTACAGCGGGGGCACCAGGCCGATCGCCACGTTGTCCAGCGAGGCGAGCAGCACGAAGACCACGACGCTGTAGAACCGGTGCGCGGCCGAGCCGCCCCAGACCCGCGCCGCCCCGCCCCTCATCAAGGTCATGAGCGGCAGCCAACCAGGGTCAGGTCACGACCGGGTGACGGCGCGCGGGCGGGTCGGGCGGGTCGGGCGGCTCAGAGGTAGCCGCCGATCGCGGGCGGGGCCGCGGGCGGGGCCGGCGTGCCCGCACGCAGCGCGTACAGCTCGGCGAGGTTGGCCCCCTGGGGCGGCACCCCCGCCGACGTGCCCAGCCAACCCGTCGCCTCCTCGTACGACAGCGGGCCCACCTCGATCCGGGCCAGGCAGCGCCCCGGCCGGACCACGGCCGGGTGCAGCCGGGACAGGTCCTCGTTCGTGGTGATGGCGACGAGCACGTCGCGCCCCTGCCCGAGCAGCCCGTCGGTCAGGTTGAGCAGCCGGGACAGCGCCTGGCCGGCGGCCTGCTTCGCCTCGCCCCGGATCAGCTCGTCGCAGTCCTCCAGGATGAGCAGCCGCCACCGGCGACCCGTGCCCGGCTCGCCGTCCTCGTCCCCGACCGCCACCTCCGACAGGTACGCCGGGTCCGCGAAGAGCACGTCCGGGTCCAGCACGGCGTCGACCTGGCACCACTCGCGCCACGCCCTGGCGAGGGCGCGCAGCGCGGTGGTCTTCCCCGTCCCGGGCGCTCCGTGCAGGAGCACCAGCCGGCCGGCGAGTTGCTCCGGGGTGGTCGCCATCAGCGCGTCGAGCGCGGTGCGCGCCCCGGCGGCGTAGTTCGGCCGGATCTGCGACCACTCCGGCGCGGCGATCGACCGCACGTCCCGCTGGCTGCCGCGGCGGGGGTTCTGGTGCCAGAAGCCGATCCGGCCGGCACCCGGGTCCTCCGGTTCGGCGGCGCCGTCGACGATCCGGTCGAGGGCCGCCCGGCCGACCTCCTCGGTCACCGCCGTGACGGTCACCTCGGCGCCCCGCCCCTTCCAGGTGACCACCCGGGCCGTCCAGCCGTCGCCGGCCAGCAGGCGGGACCGCTGCCGGTTCTCCACCGCCGTACGCAGCAGCCGCCCGTCGGGGGCGGTCAGGGGCGCGTCGGGGCGCACCCGGGAGAGCCGGACCGTGTGCGACCACGGGTGCCGGCCGGTGACGAAGTCCGCCAGGACCAGCGCGTCGATGACGTCGCAGGGGGTGTCCGCGTCGTCGTACTGGAGCATCGAGGGGATGCCGGTCCCGACGGTCACCGGCGCCTCGTCCGCTTGGGGGGTGGTTCGCATCCGTCGATGATCGCGAGCCGGGGCGCGCCCGTACAGCCGTTTACCCCTCGCCGGCCGGGTCGCGGTCGAGCCGGTCGAGGAAGCGGTCGCGGGCGGCGGCGTACCGCTCGCGGACGGCGGGGACGGGCGCGGCGGCGTACTCCTCGGTGTCCCGGACCGACCAGGTGGGGGGCGCCGCGCCACCCAGGGCGACCCAGGCGGCCTGGCGGGCGGCGCCGTCGGCGACGTACTCCCCCGGCGGCGGGACGACCACCGGCACCCCGAGGACCTCGGGCGCGATCCGGCGCACCGCCACCGAGCGGGCTCCCCCACCGACGAGGATCACCCGGCGCACCGTGGCGCCCTGGGCGGTGAGCGCGTCGAGGCCCTCGGCGAGGGCACAGAGCAGGCCCTCGACGGCGGCCCGGGCCAGGTGGGCCGGGGTCGAGGTGCGCAGGGTCAGTCCGTGCACCGCGCCGGTGGCCAGCGGCCGGTCCGGGGTCCGCTCGCCCTCGAGGTAGGGCACCACGACCAGGCCGTCCGCGCCGGCGGGGGCGGCGAGCGCCAGCGTGGCCAGCTCGTCCAGGTCGACCCGGAGCAGGGCCGCGGCGGCGTCGAGCACGCGGGCGGCGTTGAGCGTGCAGACCAGCGGCAGGAAGCGGCCGGTGGCGTCGGCGAAACCGGCGACCGCGCCGGTCGGGTCGGCGGCGGGGGTGTCGGCGACGCTGCACACGGTGCCGGAGGTGCCGATGGAGAGCACCACGTCGCCCGGCCCCGCGCCGACCCCGAGCGCGGCGGCGGCGTTGTCTCCGGTGCCGGGTCCGAGCACGGCCCCGACGGGCGCGGATCCGCCGGCGGGGAGGGCGTCGGGGCGCAGCGCGCCGGCCGGTTCCGCCGGGCCGAGCACGGCCGGCACGTGCGGGCGCCGGCCGAAGGCGCGCTCCAGCAGGTCGAGCCGGTAGTCGCCGGTGGCCGGGGACCAGTAGCCGGTGCCGCTGGCGTCGCCCCGGTCGGTGCGCAGCGCCGCCAGGCCGGGCGCGCCGGCCAGCCGCCAGGTCAGCCAGTCGTGCGGCAGGCAGACGGCCGCCACCCGGGCCGCGTGCTCCGGCTCGTGCCGGGCCAGCCACCGCAGCTTGGTGGCGGTGAAGCTGGCCACCGGCACGCTGCCGACCGCGTCCGCCCAGAACCGGCGGCCGGCCGCCCCGCCGCCGGCCTCCTCGACCAGCTCGGCGGCGGCCCCGGCGGAGCGGGTGTCGTTCCACAGCAGCGCGGGCCGGACGACGGCGCCCGCCTCGTCGAGGCAGACCATGCCGTGCTGCTGGCCGGCGACGGAGACCGCCGCGACGTCGGCCAGCCCGCCGGCGGCGTCGACCGCCGCGGCCAGCGCGGACCACCACGCCGACGGGTCGACCTCGGTGCCGTCCGGGTGCGGTGCCCGGCCCTGCCGGAGCAGGGCGCCGGTCTCCGCGTCCCGGACGACGACCTTGCAGGACTGGGTCGAGGAGTCGACCCCGGCGACGAGCGGCATCTCCGGCGGCCCTCAGCGCGCGCCGAGCAGGTGCTCGACGGCGAGCTGGTTGAGCCGGACGAAGCCGAATCCCCGCGCGGCGGCCCCGTCGACGTCGAACTCCTCGAACGCGGACCGGTCGGCGAGCAGCTCGGCGTGGCCCTCTCCCGGCGCCAGCGTCGGCGTGCCGAGGTCGGCGACCCGGCTGGCCGCCAGCGCCTCGGCCACCTCCGGATCCGCTCGGAAGGCCGCCGCCCGCTCCTTGAGCAGGAGGTACGTCCGCATGTTCGCCTCCGCCGACGCCCAGACGCCGGTCGTGTCCTCGGTGCGCGAAGGCTTGTAGTCGAAGTGCCGGGGGCCGTCGTAGGCGGGCGCGCCGCCGGGGCCGCCGTGCTCCAGCAGGTCGACCAGGGCGAACGCGTTGAGCAGGTCGCCGTGGCCGAAGACCAGGTCCTGGTCGTACTTGACGCCGCGCTGGCCGTTGAGGTCGATGTGGAACAGCTTGCCCTGCCAGAGCGCCTGGGCGATGCCGTGGGCGAAGTTCAGGCCGGCCATCTGCTCGTGCCCGACCTCGGGGTTGAGCCCGACCAGCTCGGGGTGGGCCAGGGTGGAGATGAAGGCGAGGGCGTGCCCGACGGTGGGCAGGAGGATGTCGCCGCGCGGCTCGTTCGGCTTGGGCTCCAGGGCGAAGCGCAGGTCGTAGCCGCGGTCGACGACGTACTGGCAGAGCAGGTCGACGGCCTCCCGGTAGCGGTCCAGGGCGGCCCGGACGTCCTTGGCGAGGTCGTACTCGGCGCCCTCCCGGCCGCCCCACATCACGAAGGTGCGGGCGCCGAGGTCGGCGGCGAGGTCGACGTTGCGCAGCACCTTGCGCAGCGCGTAGCGCCGGACGTCGCGGTCGTTGCTGGTGAACCCGCCGTCCTTGAACACCGGGTGGGTGAACAGGTTGGTGGTCACCATGGGCACCACCAGGCCGGTCTCGTCGAGCGCCTTGCGGAACCGGGCGACGTGCCGGTCGCGGGTGGCGGCGTCCGCGCCGAAGGGCACCAGGTCGTCGTCGTGGAAGGTGATCCCGTACGCCCCGAGCCCGGCGAGCCGGTGCACCGCCTCGACCGGGTCCAGCTCACCGCGGGTGGCGTCGCCGAACGGGTCGCGGGCCTGCCAGCCCACCGTCCAGAGGCCGAAGGAGAACTTGTCGGCGGGGGTGGGACGGGGTGCCATGGCAGACCTCCGGGGGTGTCGTCCGCTATTTGTTCAGTGGTTGAATTATTTGATCGGCCTGTGGCAGTGTCAAGGAGTGACCCGTTCCGATGCCCCGCCCGGGCCGGTCCGGCAGGGCAGCCTGCGCGAGTGGAACCTCGCCGTGGTGCTCGGCCGGATCGCCGCCGCCGACCGCCCGCCGTCGCGGGCCGAGCTGGCCGCCCGGACCGGCCTGACCCGGGCCACCGTCTCGGCCGTGGTGGAGGACCTGCTCGCCGGCCGGCTCGTGCGCGAGGCGGAGCCGACGCCGCGGACCGGCGCGGGGCGGCCGTCCCGGGGCCTGGTGCTCGCCGCCGACGGCCCGGCCGGGCTCGGCCTGGAGGTCAACGTCGACTACCTGGCCGCCTGCGTGGTCGACCTCGCCGGCCGGGTCCGCCACCACTCGGTGCTCCGCGCCGACCTCCGGCCGGTCTCCCCCGCCGAGGCCGTCGCCCGGCTGGCCGACCTGGCCGCCCACGCCCGCGCCGAGGCGGCCCGCGAGGGGCTCACCCTGGCCGGCGCGGCCCTCGCGGTGCCCGGCCTGGTCGACGACGCCGGGCTGGTCCGCCTCGCGCCGAACCTGGGCTGGCGCGACGTGCCCGTTCCCGCCCTCCTCGCCGGGCATCCGCCGCTGACCGCGCACGTGGACGGCGTGCCACCGCTGGTGGTCGACAACGAGGCCAACCTCGCCGCGCTGGGTGAGCTGCACGCCGGACCGGCCGTCCCGGCCAGCTTCCTGCACGTCTCCGGCGAGGTCGGCATCGGCGCCGGGATCGTCCTGGACGGCTCCCTGTTCCGGGGCGCCCGCGGCTGGAGCGGCGAGATCGGCCACGTACCGGTCCGCCCCGACGGTCGGCCGTGCCGGTGCGGGGCTCGGGGCTGCCTGGAGACGTACGCCGGTCAGGAGGCCATCCTCGCGGCGGCCGGCCTGGCCGGCGCGGACCTCCCGGCGGACACCGCGACGACCCGGCTCGCGGAGCTGGCCGGGGCGGGCGACCCGGCGGCGCTGCACGCCCTGTCCGACGCCGGAACGGCGCTCGGGGTCGCCGTGGCCGGGGTGGTCAACCTGCTGGACCTGGACACCGTGGTGCTCGGCGGCGGATACGCCCCGCTGGCGCCCTGGCTCCGCCCGCCGGTGCTCGCCGAGGTCTCCCGCCGGGTGCTCACCGCGGCCTGGTCGCCGGTCACCGTCCGTCCCGCGGCGCTCGGCGGCGCGGCGGCGGCCGTCGGCGGGGCCGGTTCGGTGGTCCGCCGGATCCTCGCCCGACCCGCCGGCTGGCTGACCCGGCAGCCCTGAGCGCGGCCTCCTCCGATGGGCGGACGACATCGCGATGCTCGCGGTGGCCGCGGCGCCCGACGCGTGACAAGCCGCCCCCGCCGGGCACGCGGGTGCGGACCGGTCCGGGCGTGCCGCCCGCGGGTCAGGCCGTCCTGGCCACCCTCGGCTCGTCGCCGGGCCACTCCTGCTTCGGTAGGCCGGCCGGAGGCTCCGCCCGGCCGCCCGCGTCGGACCAGGGGCCGGCCGGCTCGACGGACTGGACGGACGCGTGGCGGCGACGCGCCGCCTCGTCGAACTCCCGCATGCCCCCCAGCAGGGCCTGCCGCCCCTCGGGGGTCATGTCGCCGAGGATCGCCGCGAGCTGCTGGCGCCGGTCGTCGCGCAGCTCGGCGAGGAGCCGGTGGGCCTCCGGGGTGAGGTGCAGCGAGATCTCCCGCCGGTCGAGGCGGCCGGGCTCGCGTTCCAGCATGCCGGCGGCGACCAGCCGGTCACAGAGCCGGCTGGCGGAG
Organism: Micromonospora sp. NPDC048040; assembly: GCF_055587185.1. NCBI lineage: Bacteria > Bacillati > Actinomycetota > Actinomycetes > Micromonosporales > Micromonosporaceae > Micromonospora > Micromonospora sp. NPDC048040. The sequence continues at coordinate 96,120 of NZ_JBVJGT010000015.1, forward strand.
GAGAGCAGCATGTCGAGCCCGGTGGCCAGGCGGCGGAGGTTGATCCCGTCGTGCTGCTCGACCAGCATGATCGCGCGCAGCTGGGCGCCGGAGACACGGCTGGTCGTGCGCTCCCGCGCGGCCTCCCAGACCGTCAGCAGGGCGTCGGCCACCGCGTCGAGCTCGGCAGCCATACTCGTCTGGGGCCCCTGGGGACCGTGCACTTCCGCCATGGTGCGCCCGAGACTACTCCGAAACCGCTGGTGCGGGCTCGCGACCAAGGAGCGATGGATGAGCGAACCGGTCAACCGGGTACGGCGCGCCCTCAACGAGGCGCCCGCCGATCTCCTGCTGGACCGGGTCGCCGACACCCTGGCCGGGGCCTACGGGATCACCCGGGTGCAGCTCCTCCAGGTCGACTACCGGCTGTCGGCGCTGCTGCCGCTCGGTGACGGGGAGACGGTCACCAGCCCGGGGCACCCCGCCTGGCGCTGCTTCGACCACCAGACCCCGATCGTCGCCGACGACACCGCGTACCTGCCGGTGTCGATGCGCGGGGAACGCCGGGGGGTGCTGCGGGTGGCACCGGCCCCCGGCGACCCGGGGACGCTCCACGAGCTGGCGGAGACCGCCACCGCGCTGGCCCACGAGATCGCCGCGGTCAGCGCCGGCACGGACGTCTACCGGGCCGCGCGGCGCAGCAGGAGGCTCACCCTCGCCGCCGAGATGCAGTGGGAGATGCTGCCCGGCCGCAGCCGGATCCGGCCCTCGTTCAGCCTCGCCGGGCAGCTCGAACCGGCGTACGCGGTGCGCGGCGACAGCTTCGACTGGTCCGACGACGGGGAGCGCGTCTGGCTGTCCACCATCAACGGCACGGGCGAGGGGGTGGCCGCCGCGATGCTCACCTCGCTCGCCACGTACGCGCTGCGTAACGCCCGCCGGGCCGGGCTCGGCCTCGCCGACCAGGCGGCCCTCGCCGACCAGGCCATCTACGACCTGCACCGCGGCGACCAGCACCTCGCGGCGCTGCTGATGGCCCTCGACCTGCGCTCGGGCGTGCTGACCGTGGTCGACGCCGGGTCGCCCCGCCTCGTGCTGCTGCGCGACGGGGAGGTCCACCAGCTGCCGCTGGAGGCGCAGTTCCCGCTCGGCATGTTCGAGGCCACCGACTACCACGAGCAGCGGTTCGAGCTGTGCCGGGGCGACCGGCTCTTCGTGGTCAGCGACGGCGTCGTCGACGCCACCGGGCAGGACGTCCGGTACGGCGAGACCGCGCTGGACCGGTTCCTGCGCCGGACCGGGCCGATGGAGCCGCTGGACGCGGTGCGCTCGCTGATCGGCGACCTGCGCGCGTTCGTCGCCGGTGACCTGGTCGACGACGCGGTCGTGGTGTGCCTGGACTGGACCGGCCCGCAGGATTGACCCCACCGGGGCGGGTCAGTACGCCCCGCGACTGTTGATCACGGCACCGAAGGTCTTCCAGAGGATCGTCAGGTCGGCCGCGAGCGACCAGTTCTCCACGTAGTAGAGGTCGAGCCGGATGCCGTCCTCCCAGCTGAGGTCGGACCGGCCGCTGACCTGCCAGAGCCCCGTCATGCCGGGCTTGACCAGCAGCCGGCGGGCCACGTCCCCGTCGTAGCGGGCCACCTCGGAGGGCAGCGGCGGGCGGGGGCCGACCAGGCTCATCTGCCCGAACAGGACGTTGACCAGTTGTGGCAGCTCGTCCAGCGACCACTTGCGCAGCAGCCGGCCGATCCGGGTCACCCGCGGGTCGTCGCGCATCTTGAACATCAGGCCGTCGGTCTCGTTGCGAGAGGCCAGCTCCGCCAGCAGGGCGTCGGCGTTCACCACCATGGTGCGGAACTTGTAGACGCCGAACTCCCGGCCGCCCTGCCCGACGCGGGTCTGGCGGAACAGCACCGGCCCCCGGCTGTCGAGCTTGATCGCCAGCGCGATGACGGCCAGCAGCGGCAGCAGCAGCGTCAGGGCCAGCGAGGAGGCCGCCCGGTCGACGAAGCCCTTGACCAGCTTGCGGGCGCCGCGGAACTCGGGCGCCTCGACGTGGATCAGCGGCAGGCCGGCGACCGGCCGGGTGTGGATGCGCGGGCCGGCGACGTCGGTCAGCGCGGGCGCCACCACCAGGTCGACGCCGGTGCCCTCCAGTTGCCAGCCCAGCCGCCGCAGCCGGGTGGCGGTCAGCTCGCCGGAGGCGGTCACCGCGACCGTGTCCGCGCCGATGGCGGTGGCGGCCTCGGGGATGCCCCGGAACGAGCCGACCACCGGCACGTCGCCCAGCCGCTGGGCGACCGGGGCGAGCAGCGCGTCGGGGATGCACGCGCCGACCACCTGGTAGCCCGCGTACGGCTCGCGGCGCAGGGTGTGCACCAGCTCCAGCACGTGCGCGGTGTCGCCGACCACCAGCACCTTGCGCGACCAGCCCGCGCCCCGGGACCGCGCCCGGTGCAGCCGCTTGCGCGCGGCGAACCGGGCCACCTCCAGACCGACGGCGCCGACCGCGAACGAGATGCCCAGGAAGCCCCGGGAGACGCCGACGTCGGCGATGTAGCCGACGATCGCGATGCCACCGGCGAGGCGCAGGCTGGCGGCGCTGACCCGCCGGTACTCGTCCGCGCCGTACCCGAGGACCCGGTCGTCGTAGCAGCGCAGCACCCGGAGCGAGATCAGCCAGGCGACGACGAGCCCCGGAGCCACCACGACGTACGGGACCTTCGAACCGCCCGGGGTGTCACCGCCGAAGCGGGCCACGTACCCGATGAGCACGGCGATGGTCAGGATCGTGGTGTCCAGCACCACCAGGGAGCGGACGTAGGCGCGCTCGTCGGTGCGGGCCGTCTGCCCGGACCACGGCTGGTCCGGCGACGCCGCTCGGGCGGGGGTCAACAGCGTCGCCGAGGTCACCGGCCCTCCCCACTTCGCATGCCGACGGCCCCGGTCGCCGACCGACCCCGTCGCGGGCCGGCCGCGGAGCACTACGAAATCCTGCCCCGACAACCACGGTGGACGATCGCTTCCGACGTATTGCCGTCACTTTTCCCGAAGGGGCCGGTGGCCGAAAAGGGCCCGCGGTACCGGATCCGGCGGTACGACGGGCCCTGCACGCCCTGTTCCGTCGGTCAGGCCGGGGCCTTGCGCAGCGCGACCGCCCGGAGGAAGATATCGCCGATCTTGGTCGGGTCCTCGGTGACGAAGGCGCCGCCGCCGGTCACGTCGGTGATCGACTTCAGCTCGGCCTTGCTGACGTCGCCGCCGATACCGATGATCACGACCTGCACCGGCCGCTCCGGATCCTTGATCTTGTTGAGTTCGGCCAGCAGCTGCTGCTGGGTGATGCCGTCGGAGTCCTCGTTCTTGCCGTCGGTGAACAGCACGATCGAGTTGACCCGGCCCGGCTCCCAGTTGTCCTGCACCTTCTGGTACGCCGCCAGCATGGTGTCGTAGAGGCCGGTGCTGCCGCTGGAGGACCGGATCGAGCCGAGCGCCTGCTCCAGCTTGCCGCGCTGCCGCGACAGCGGCCCGATGGCGACCAACTCCTGGTGGTCGCGGGAGCCGACCAGCTCGGTGGAGAACGTCCAGAGGCCGATGGACCAGGAGTCGTCGAAGAGGTTCAGCCCGCGCCGGGCCGCCTCCACGGTGACCTGCTGCCGGGTCGCGTTGCCGGCGTTGGCCACCTTCTCCTTCATGGAGCCGGAGACGTCGATGACGGCGAGCATCCGGCCGGACTGGGTGGCGATCGACCAGCTGGAGAGCGCGCGGTCCATGTTCTGCGGGTCGGGCCCGCCGGTCGCTGCGGTGCCGCCGGTCGCCGGCGGGGCCGACGCGCCGCCAGCCGGGCTGGGTGCGCCCTGCGGGGCGTCGAAGCCCGCGCCCCAGTTGCCGTCCGGCGCCCGCAGCGCCTGGGCCGCCAGCCTGTCGCGGAAGTCGGCGGTGGTGAGCACCTCGTAGAGCACCCGCGCCGCCGACGCCTTGGCCGGCTCGATGCCGGGCAGCACCGCGTACGGGTAGTCCAGCGGCGCGGGCGCCGGCTCCAGGTAGAGCGCGGCCAGCGGCACCGGCGGCTTCTTGCTGTTGTACTGGATCACGTCCTCTTCGGACAGCGCCGCCGCGCCGAGGCTGCTGGCGATCGTCGTCGCGTCCGACGCGGTGGGGAACCGGGCGAGCAGGTCCGGCCGCAGCGCCGAGCGGTCGGTGGCCAGCGCCCGCAGCGCGGCGACCTTGTCCTTCTCGGCGTCCGGGCCGCCGGTGGCGCTGGCGGCGGTGGTCAGCGAGAGCAGGCCGGACAGGCCCGCCGCGTCGCGGGTCGGCTCGACGATGCCGGTACGCAGCGGCTTGTCGCTCTGGACCTGCTGGAGGAGCTGGGTCCAGCTGAACTTCTTCTGCGGCCAGCCCAGCCGCGAGGCGATCGGCACCGGCATCGCCACGACCACCGGGCTGCGGGCGATGGACGTGCCGTTGCCGGGGTCGAAGGCGGTGGCGCCGCCGGTCTTGAGCCGCAGCAGCCAGGTGGAGGAGTCGGGCACCCAGACGTCCGGGCTGACCGCCGTGCCACTGGCCTGCCCGACGCCGGCCAGCGTGACACCGTGCTTGGCGGCGACCGTCGCGGCCACGTCGACCGGGTCGGAGGCCGAGACCTTCACCGCGATGCAGGTCCCGCCGACCGCGGCCCCGTCCTTGACCCACTGCGCGGCCGCCGCGTCGACGGCGGGGGCGAGTTCGTCGGCGACGGCGACGGAGAGCTCGATCCTGCCGGAGCAGTCCGGTTGCGCCAGCTGCTGGTAGCCGAACCAGCCGCCGGCCGTCACGGCGAGCACGCCGACGGCAGCGGCGGCGGTAGCTGCGTGAACGTTGGTACGCATGCGATGGCGGCCTGCTGACACGCTGACCATACTGCGTACCCGCCCTGGTAGCTGCCACAACCGTTCGGACGAAAGTTACGCAGGAGATACAGTTGACCACCAAATTGTCGACGATGAGTAACCGCCCCGCCTCGGCGCGTTGATCTGGCCTGGTCAGGGCAGGACGCAGGTGGGGCTGGGTACCGGCACCGGCTCCCCGACCGGGGCCGGGACACCGGTGGCCGCGTCCACCCGGAAGACCCGGACCATGTCGGCCCGCTCGTCGGCCACGTAGAGGTACTCCCCCGCCCGGGCGAAGTGCCGCGGCCACTCCCCACCCGTGTCCACCTCGGCGACCATCTCCGGCAGCTCGCCGGCGAGGGCGAAGACCGCGACCGTGCCCACCCCGCGGTTGGCCACGTAGAGGAAGCGGCCGTCCGGGCCGACCGCGATCTCCGACGGCTGGACGTGCCCGGGCCGGTCGCTGGCGTCGACCCGGCCCCGCTGGTGCAGGGCACCCTCGGCGGTCAGCTCGTACGCGGTCACCGAGGCGTCCAGCTCCCCCGCCACCCAGCACCGCCGGCCGTCCGGGTGCCGGGCCAGGTGCCGGGGGCCGGAGCCGGCGGCCGCCCGCACCCGGGGCGCCCGGGGCACCAGCCGACCGGAGGCGGCGTCCAGGTCGTAGCGGTAGATCGAGTCGGTGCCGAGGTCGACCGCGAGCAGCGGGCCCCGGCCCGGGTCGGGGTTGACCATGTGGGCGTGGGCGCCGGCCTGACGCTCCGGGTCCGGCCCTTGCCCCTCGTGCCGCACCAGGTCACTGCGCTCGCCGGGCACCCCGTCGGGGCCGAGCGGGAACACCGCCACGCTGCCGCCGCCATAGTTGGCCACGACGAGGTGGCCGCCGTCCGGGACGACCGCCAGGTGGCAGGGCTCCGCGCCCCCGGTGGACCGGGTGCCGAGCGGGGTGAGGTCGCCGTCGGCGGCCACCCGGAAGGCGCTGACCTCGCCGTCGGGCAGTTCGTTGACCGCGTACAGCACCGGCAGCCGCGGGTGCCGGGCGAGGAAGGAGGGCGCCGGGGTGACCGCGACGGTGCCGAGCGGGGACAGCTCGCCGGAGCCCGGGTCCCGCCGCGCCGCGACGATGCCGGTGGCCCGGCCCCCGCCGTGTGCCGTGTAGCCGCCGATGTGGACGACCGCGCCCTGCTCCGCCACCGGTTCCGCCCTCCGCCGATTCCTCCGTCGATCCAACCAGAGGCTTCCCCCTGCGCCGGCTCCTTGGCCCGAAAGCCGCGCCGAATCGCGGCCGGTCGACGTGACCGGCCGCGCCGGCGGGGCTCAGGCCGCCGGCACCGGCTCGCCGCGCTGCCGGGCCACGTGCTCGACGAGGGCGATCAGCACCTCCTTGCCGGACTGCCGGTCCCGCGCGTCGCAGAGCACCAGCGGCACGTCGGGGTCGAGGTCCAGCGCCTGGCGTACGGTCTCCAGGCTGAACCGCCGGGCGCCGTCGAAACAGTTCACCCCCACCACGAACGGGATGCCCCGCTGCTCGAAGTAGTCGATCGACGGGAAGCAGTCCGCCAGGCGACGGGTGTCGGCGAGCACCACCGCGCCGAGCGCCCCGAAGGCCAACTCGTCCCAGAGGAACCAGAAGCGGTCCTGGCCCGGGGTGCCGAACAGGTAGACCTGGAGGTCGTCGTTGATCGTGATCCGGCCGAAGTCCATCGCCACCGTCGTGGTCGACTTCGCCTCGACGCCGGACAGGTCGTCGGTGTCGGCCCCGGCCCCGGTCAGGATCTCCTCGGTCTGCAACGGCCGGACCTCGCTGAGCGCGCTCACCAGCGTCGTCTTGCCGGCGCCGAAGCCCCCGGCGATGAGGATCTTCAGCGCGAGCGGGATCCGGGGAGCGGAACCGGCCTCGTCACAGCGCACGGAGTCCACTGACCACCGCCTTGAGGATGTCGTCGTCGGGCAGGTAGGCGGCGGCCGTCGGCTGGTGCACCGCGACCAGTCCCCGGGCCAGCAGGTCGCCGAGCAGGACGCGGACCACGCCCAGCGCGAGGTCCAGCTCGGCCGCCAACTCGGCGACGGGCACCGGCCGGGCGGCCAGCGACACCAGGCGCCGGTGCTCGGGGTGCAGCTCCGGGTGGGCGGCCGGGTCGGCGGCCGGGTCGGCCAGCACGTACGCGACCAGGTCGAAGCCGTCCGCGGACGACCGGACCCGCCCGCCGGTGAGGGTGTAGGGCCGCACGACGGGACCGGCGTCGTCGTCGAGCCACTCGTGCTGCGGCCCGGGGGACTCAGCCCGCATCGGCAGCCCCCGCCGCCGACCGGGCCGGGGCGCTCAGGTACTCCCCCACCCGGGTGACCAGCATCGCCATCTCGTACGCCACCAGGCCGATGTCCGCGTCCGCGTCGCTGACCACCGCGAGGCAGGCCCCCTGCCCGGCGGCGGTGACGAAGAGGTACGCCGACTCCATCTCCACCACGGTCTGCCGGACCGCCCCGCCGGCCACCTGCCGGCTCGCGCCCCGGGCCAGGCTCGAGAAGCCGGACGCCAGCGCGCACAGGTGCTCGGCGTCGGCGCGGTCCAGGTTGGTGGAGGAGCCGAGCAGCAGCCCGTCGGCCGACAGCGCCACCGCCTGGCGGGCGGGCGGCACCCGTTCCACCAGGTCGTCGAGCAACCAGTCGAGATCGGCGCTCTGCCTCGTCGGATGCAGCATCAGGCGTCCCTCTCAGTCGCGGTCACGGGGTCCGGTTCCGCCGGCGGCTCGGCCGGCGTCGGGGTCGGGGTCGGGGTCGGGGTCGGGGTCTGGGTCGGGGTCGGCTCGGCGGCCTGCTCCGGTGCGTCGCCGCCGGCCGCCGGGGCGCTGGCGGCCAGGGCCCCGTCAGCCGTCGCGCCGCCGGCCGCGGCGCGGCCACGGGCGGTGCCCGCCTGTAGGGCGGACATGGCGCGCCGCGCCTCCTCCGGAGTGCGCGGGGTCGGGCTCTCGATCACCGGTGGCCGCGGCGCCGGGCCGTCGACGACCGGGTGCCGGGCCGCCGCGGGGTGCCCGACCGCCGGACCGCCCCCGGGGGCGTCCGGCGTCGACCGCCGTCGGACGGCCGGCCCGTGGCGCCGCACCCGACGCGGCAGCCCGTCGATCTCCCCGGCGCTCTCGGCGGGGCCGGGACCTCCGGGCACCCGGCCGGCGAGGGCTGGGTCTCGGGACGCGGAGGCGGCCCGGTCCGGGCCGGCGGAGGCCGGGCCCCCGACGCCGGACGCGGCCGGGGCCGGGGCGGCGGCGCGACCGGGCTGGTCCGGCGCGGCGGAGGCGGGGGCTGCGGAGGGCGGGGCTGCGGAGGGCGGCGTCGCGCCGGGTTCGGCGGCTCGGGCGGAACGGGGCCGGGACAGCGTGCTCAGCCGGCTCGCCCGGGCCATCCGCCGTTCCTCCGGCGTCGCCCCGGACTGGTGCTCCGGCGGGGCGACACCCTCGGGCAGCAGGGACGGCTCGTCGGTGACCAGGTCGGCGGGGATGAGCACGACGGCGGTCAACCCGCCTCCGTCGGACGGGCGCAGCCGAACCCGGACCCCGTGCCGGGCGGCGAGCCGGGCCACCACGAAGTGGCCGAGGCGGGCCGTCTCGGCGGGCTCGAAGTCGGGGGACCGGGCAAGCCGCCGGTTCGCGTCCTCCAGCGCGGCGGCGGTCATGCCCAGGCCGCGGTCGGTGACCTCGACGGCGTAGCCGTTGGCCACGTGCTGTCCGGAGACCTCCACCCGGCTGTGCGGCGGGGAGAACGCCGTGGCGTTCTCGATCAGCTCGGCGAGCAGGTGGATCACGTCGCCGACGGCCCGCCCCAGCGCGCCGCCGGGCTGCACGGCGGCGATGTCGACGCGGTCGTACGACTCCACCTCGGAGATGGCACCCCGGATCAGGTCGACCATCGCGACCGGGTTGCGCCAGCCCCGCCCGGGGGCGGCGCCGGCCAGGATGACCAGGTCCTCCGCGTGCCGCCGCAGCCGGGTGGCGAGGTGGTCGACGCGGAACAGCTCGGCCAGCTCGTCCGGGTCCTCGGTGTGCCGCTCCATCCGGTCGAGCAGGGCGAGCTGCCGGTGCACCAGCCCCTGGCTGCGACGGGCGATGTTGAGGAAGACCTCGTTGAGCCCCCGGCGCAGGGTGACCTCGTCGACGGCCGAGCGGACCGCCGTCCGCTGCACCTCGGTGAAGGCCCGCGCCACCTGGCCGATCTCGTCGCCGCCGTACTCCAGCGCGGGCGCCTCCCGGGCGACGTCGACCTGCTCGCCCCGGCGCAGGCGGGCCACCACGTCGGGCAGCCGGCGTTCGGCCATGTCCAGCGCGGCCGTGCGTACGCCGGTGAGCCGCTGCGCGAGGGAACGACCGACCCGCAGCGCCACCAGGACCGAGACCACGACGGCGGCCAGGCCGAGCACGCCGGCGGCGGCGAGCCGGACGAGGATGCCGACGGCCGTCGGCACCGACCGGTCGGCGAGCCCGTCGGCCTGGGCCAGCTCGAACTCCCGCAGCGCCTGCTGCACGGCCTCGTAGCTGGCCTGCCACTGCGCCGGGTCCACCGCCGGCCGGGTCGACGACCGGGCGCCGACCAGGGCGTCCTGCATCGTCCGCAGCCGGCCGAAGACCTCCCCCTCGGTCAGCCGCTGGAACGCGGCGCGCTCCGCATCGGGCAGGTCCGCGACCGCCGCCTCGGCGAGGAACCGCTGGTTGGCGATGGTCTGCACGACCTGGGTGTGCTCGCCCTCGGCGAACCGGCCGGCGGTGAACGCCCCGGCCAGCAGGGCGTCGGTCTGGCCGAGCAGTTCCCGGCTACGGCCGAGCGCGGTGACGGCGAGCGCCTGACGGTTCAGGTCCCGGTCGGGCAGGTTCGCCATGGCCGAGAACGCCTGGAAGGCCGAGGAGATCATCCCGCTGTAGAGCCCGACCGCGCCGGCCCGGTCGACCTCGCGCCGGTCGATGAACCCCCGCCCGGCGGGCAGCGCGTCCAGCGCGGTGACGAGGTGGTCGACCCGGGTGTCGAGGTGGTCGCCGGCGGCGTCGCGCAGTTCCTCCCCGCCGACCCGGCGGCGCAGCTCGGCGACCGCGCGGTCGGTCCGCTGGCGCTGCTCGGCGAGCCCGGGCGCGACGTCCCCGCCGGCCAGGTGCACCACCGAGAGCCGGCGCTCCCGTTGCAGCTCGGCCACCACCGCCTCGCCGGGGTGGCCGAGGTCGTAGAGGAGGGTCCGGGCGGCGAGCAGGTCGAGGGCCGGCCCGAAGGTCAGCGTCGTGGCGAAGATCCAGAGCGCCAGCAGCGCGGTCACCGGGACGACGACCAGCGCGGTCAGCTTGGAGCGGATCGGCCAGTCGCGGGATTTCAATCAGACCTCGCCCGGAAGGTGTGGCTGCGGGGGCTCCGGCGCCGGCCGGGCAGCGTCCGGGTCGGACGGTCACGGCCCACGGTGCCGGCCCGTCCGGCGGACGCCTTGGGCAGGATACGTAAATCCCGCCCGATGCACTACCGTCCGTCGCGTCGGGCCTACCGGACGGACGTCCACAGCGGACGAACGCCCCGCCGGGGGCCGGCGGGGCGTTCGGTGGGTGGTGCGGATCAGGCGCTGACGGAGATGCCGAGACCCTCGGCGACCCGGCGGCCGTACTCCTCGTCGCACTGGCTGAAGTGCCAGACCATCTTCTCCTGGATGTGCTTGTCGCACTGCGCCAGCAGGGTGGTCAGGTTGAGGATCAGGTCGTCGCGCTCCCAGTCGGCCATCTCGCGGTAGCGGCGGCCTGCCTGGGAGTAGTTGTTCTGCCGCTCGATCGGGGCCTTCATGACCTGACCGGAGACGAACGGGCGGTACTCCCGGTAGGACTCGTCGGCCTCCCGGAGCCCGGCGACCGAGGACGGCTCGAAGTTGATGTGCGGGTTGCCGCCCCGGTTGTCCACCCCGTACGACATCTGGCCGCCGCCCTGGTTGGTGCTGACGACCACGTCCTCGCGCGGCCGGTTGACCGGCAGCTGGAGGTAGTTCGGGCCGACCCGGTACCGCTGGGTGTCCGAGTAGGAGAACGTGCGGCCGACCAGCATCTTGTCGTCGGAGAAGTCGATCCCGTCGACCAGCACGCCGGTGCCGAAGGCGATCTGCTCGTTCTCGTTGTGGTGGTCGGTGATGTTGCGGTTGAGCGTCATCATGCCGACCGGCAGGTAGGGGAAGTCCTCCTCCGGCCAGATCTTGGTGTCGTCGAGCGGGTCGAAGTCCAGCTCCGGGTGCTCGTCGTCGCTCATGACCTGGACGTTGAGTTCCCACTTCGGGTACTCGCCGCGCTCGATCGCCTCGTAGAGGTCCTTGGACGCGTGACCCAGGTCGGTGGCCTGGATGGCGTCCGCCTCGGCCTGGGTGAGGTTGTGCTCGCCCTGCTGCGACAGCCAGTGGAACTTGACCAGCACGCCCGCGCCCGCGGCGTTGACCAGCCGGTAGGTGTTCACCCCGGACCCGCGCATGGTCCGGTAGTTCTTCGGGATGCCGTACGGGGAGAAGAGCCAGGTCAGCATGTGCATCGACTCGGGCGTGTTCGACATGAAGTCGAAGATCCGGTTGGGCTCCTGGCGGAAGGTCACCGGGTCCGGCTTCAGCGAGTGGATCACGTCGGGGAACTTGATCGCGTCGCGGATGAAGAAGACCTGGAGGTTGTTGCCCACCAGGTCCCAGTTGCCGTCGTCGGTGCGGAACTTCACGGCGAAGCCGCGCGGGTCGCGGGCCGCCTCGGAGGAGTCCCGGCCGCCGATGACGGTGGAGAAGCGGATGGTGACCGGGGTCTTCTTGCCCTTGGTCTGGAACAGCTTGGCCCGGGTGTACGTCGACGCCGGCTGGTCGCCGATCGTCCCGTACGCCTCGAACTCGCCGTGCGCGACGAAGCCGCGCGCGTGCACCACCCGCTCCGGGATGCGCTCCCGGTCGAAGTGGCTGATCTTCTCGAGGAAGTGGTAGTTCTCCAGCGTCGCCGGGCCACGCGAACCGACCGTCCGCTGCTGCTGGTTGTTGTGCACGGGGTGACCCTGACGGGTGGTGAGGATCGGCTTGCTGGCCTGCGGGTCGCTCATGGCGCTCCTCCTGGTCGGTGTGACGGCTGACGTCACCGGTGGTGCTGCTGCTGGCACGTGGGGCACCGGCCCCAGTAGGTGACCTCGGTGGACTTCACGGCGAAGGTGGCGCCCCCGGGGTCGAGGCAGGGCCCGGGGGCCCGGTTGCGGCGGGTGTCGACGATCGCCCCGCACTCCCGGCAGACCAGGTGGTCGTGGTCGTCCCCGGCCAGCTCGTAGCGGGCCGGCCCGCCGGCCGGGGCGAACCGGCGCAGCAGTCCCGCCGCGGTGAGCGCGTGCAGGACGTCGTAGACGGCCTGGACCGAGATCCGCCCGAGGCGGACCCGGGCGAGCCGGGTGATCGTGTCGGCATCCAGGTGCGGCCGGTCGCGTACCGCCGCGAGCACCGCGAGCCGGGGCTGCGTGACCCGCAACCCGGCGGCCCGGAGGCGTTCGACGTCGGTCTCGACCGGCATCACCCCACCCAAGCGCCTTTTCTGGAATGAGTCAAGTTTTCGCGCCGCGATCACTCTGTGCGACTCGTCATGTCGGTACGGGGAATGCCGCCAGGTCGGGTTCGTCAGGAAAGTGCCGAGGAACGGGATTGGCGATCACGGAGCGGAGGGAATACCACTGGCCGAAGGAGGAGCCATGTCGCCCACGCAGGTAATCGTCATAGTTCTCGTCGTGCTGGTGATCGCGGCGCTGGCCGTGGCCGCCCGGTCGTACGCCCGCCGTCGGGCGTTGCGGTCGCGGTTCGGTCCCGAGTACGACCGCGCCGTCGCCGAACGGGACAGCCGAACCGCCGCCGAGCGGGAGCTGCGCGAGCGGGAGCGCCGCCACGCCGAACTCACGCTCACCCCCCTCGCCCCCGAGTCCCGCGCCCGGTACGCCGCCGCCTGGGAGGAGATCCAGGTCCGCTTCGTGGACTCCCCCGCCGAGACCGTGGGCGACGCGGACGAACTGGTCACCCGGCTCATCGCCGAACGGGGCTACCCGACCGGCGACTTCTCCGACCAGATCGCCCACCTCTCGGTGGAACACGCCCGCACGCTGGGCCACTACCGCGACGCCCACGAGATCCACCTGCGCAACTCGCGCGGCGAGGCCAGCACCGAGGAGCTCCGCCAGGCCGTGGTCCACTACCGGGCCCTCTTCGCCGACCTGCTCGGCGAGGAGCCGGTCGGGCACCGGCCGCCCGAGCAGCGCAGTCCGGACAGCCAGCACGACGTCACGAGCCGCTGAGGAGACCGCGATGCGACAGGAAGAGCAGCGGGTGGGCAACGAGCACCCCGAGGCCGTCCGCTCCACGCCGGTTCCGGTGCCGCCACGAGGCGACCAGGCCGGCCGCGCCGAGGTGCCCGAGGACGCCCTCGACGACCGGGGCACGTTCGACGACCCGGCGGTCGCCGGCGAGCGCGCCCCACGCCGCGGGACTGCCGACGACGAGCGGTCCGGCGATCGGGACGCCGACGCGGCACGGTCCCGCGACCGGAACGCCGACGGCGGGCGGCCGGAGTTCCACGAGCCGGGTCCGCTGCCGACGGCCTTCGGCGCCACCACCGTCGGCGACGCGGTGGCCGCGTCCGCCCTGGCCAGCCCCCGCCCGGAGGACGAGGTCGACCCGCGTACGGAGTCGACCGCGCGTCCGGGCGACGGGGCCGTGGACGGCGCGCGGGAGGGGCGCCGGGCCGACCCGACCGCCGAGTTCCGCGGTGCCGGTGAGCGTGGCGAGGGCCGACCCGACGAACGCGGCGGGTCACGGGGCGGCACGAGCGTGCTGCCGCCGGACGCCACCGACGGTGGCCCCGAGCGCCGGACCGACCTGACCGGCTGGACGGGCGACCCGGAGACCGCCGCGGCCGGCGGGCCCGGGTACGGCAGCGCCACCCCCGCCATGGTCGACCCCGACGCCGAGCACGCGTCGGCCGGGCGCACGGATGCCGCCGCCGGCTCGCTGGAATCGGCGGGGACGTCCCGGCCGGCGGGGTCGACCGTCGCCGCCGAGCCGGCCACGCTCTTCGACCCCGCGGCGGCGCAGGGTTTCCGGGACCGCTGGCGGGACGTCCAGCTGCGGTTCGTGGACGACCCCCGCGCGGCGGCCGGGGAGGCGCAGTCGCTGGTCGACGAGGCCATCCAGGCGCTCGCCTCGGCGCTGTCCGCACAGAAGAACAAGCTGGGCGGCTGGCAGGACGCCGGCTCGGCCGACACCGAGCAGTTGCGGATGGCGGTCCGCCACTACCGCGACTTCCTCGACCGCGTGCTCGGACGCTGACCGCTCCCACGGGCGCCCCCGGTCGGACCCGGCCCGGGGGCGCACGGCGGCGCGGGCCCGCGACGGCGGCGTACCCGGCGCGACGGCCGGGCCCGGCCGTTCGACCTCCGGCGGGTGGCCGGTGGCCCGTTCACGCCGTAAGGGGACGATCGTCACCCTCGTCGGCGTCTCCGACGGCGCCGCCGCCATCGAGCCCGCATCCGGGCATGGCCGCCGCCACGCGGGGTACGCCAGGAGGATCAGGAAACCACCTGGCGGCAGGAGGGCAGCGACATGACGGATCGTGACCGTGACCGACCGCTGGAGGAGAGCCCCGAGGTGGCCGCGGCGGTCGAGGACGACACCGGCATCCCCCAGCTGATGACCGGCGGCGGCGCCGACCGGGACACTCCGTCGTTCACGGAGCCCGGTGACCAGCCGCGGAGCGGCGCGCCGACCGACCAGCTGATCGGTGACCCGTACGCCGCCGGCACCGGGGCCACCGGCACCGGCACGGGGGCGGCGCCGGACAACATCCGCACCGGCGCGGAGCAGCCCTGGGAGCCGGAGGACCTGGTGGCGGCCCGGGGCCAGGACCTGACGCCGGAGAACATCGAGCGGGCCCGCCGGGACCTGGCCGAGCTGGGCCGGGCGGCGATCGAGAAAACGGTCCCCTGACCGCCGTACGTGACAGGCCCCGGCCCCGCCGTCGAGCGGTCGGGCCGGGGCCCGGAGGAACCCGCCGCCGGAGCGCCCCACCTACTGCCAGCGGCGGGTGGACGTCCGTGTCGGGCCCCGCTGGGGTTGTCGCCGTTGCGGGCCTTGCCGGGGTCGCACATCCGGTCGAGGCCCTTGCCCTCGTTGTCCGGGATCTCCGCGCTGGAGCCGTCCGACTCGCCCGGGCCCTCACCCGGGCGTACGCGTCGATGCCCGGCTCCGGCTCGACCTTCGGGCGCTCGCCCAGGCCGGCCCCGGACTGGTGGCACCAGTTGCCGTCGTGGATCCGCCGGTCCATCCGGCCGCCGTTGACGTAGGTGTCCACACTGGTCGTCGTGCCCGGGCCGATGGGCCGGGCGGAGCCGACCCAGCCGCTTGCGGGAGGCGCCGCCCAGCCGTTGCGGGAGGCGCCCAGCAGTTGGCCGCGTTGACGACGAAGCCGTGCACGTTGTCCACGGTGCTGCCACAGGCGACCGCGGCGCTCTTCAGCATGTCGTCGGTCTGGCCGAAGTTGCCGTCCCAGCCGATCCACCCGTGGTGGGCGGCGTCGATGTGGTTGTAGACGTCGCTCCGGGTCGCCCCTGGATCGCGGCGTTCGCGCTGCCGTCCGGGGTCCCGATGATGGCGGCGATCCGGTCGAGCCACCCGGCGGTCGGGTTGTTCGGCACCCGGTTGCCGCCCGGCACCGACTCCGCCTTGGCCTTCCGCTCCGGGTTTCACGTACCCCTGGGCGTTCAGGTGGGTTGTCCACCCGCTGCCCGGGCGGGGCGGGGTGGCCGGCCGGGGACGTCGTAGACGGCGGGATCGTCGGAACAGGACGACACCCACCGAGGGCCCCGACCGGCGCGAGTCCGCCGTGGCAGTGCCAACGGGGCAGGAAAGCCGTATAGCGCCCAAAACTGGGCATACCACGCCTGTCGCCCGGATGCCCGACATAGGTCAAAACACGAATCTTTCCCTGCATAGCTCATGAAACGGTCTAACGTCGTTCGTAGCTCGGTTGCCACCGAGCCCAGGACAACAGGGATGGAGTGACGCAGGTCATGGCAAACAAGATGCTCGGGAAGGTCGTTGCGGGCGCTGCCCTCGGTGGTGCCTCCCTGCTCGTGTTCACGCCGGGTATCGCGTTCGCGGACGGCCACCACGACGAGGGCAAGGTCTACGCCAAGCCCCACGTCGTCAAGGCGGGCGAAACGGTCAAGCTGCTCGAGGTCTGCTCGGAGCGCCAGGAGCACGCCTACGTGTGGTCCAAGGTCACGGGCAAGGTCAACCTCAAGTCGGCCGAGGACCGCGACGACTGGCGCGGGGAGCGGGGCTCCGGCGACCACGACAAGGGCAAGGAGCACGACAAGGGCAAGGAGCACGACAAGGACAAGGACCACGAAGGCAAGGAGCACGACAAGGGCAAGGAGCACGACAAGGACAAGGGCAAGGAGCACGACAAGGACAAGGGCAAGGAGCACGACAAGGACAAGGGCAAGGACCACGAAGGCAAGGACGAGACCGCCAAGCCGCAGCCGACGACCACCTACGGCCAGGGCGGCGGCGCCGCCGACGAGGGCGACTGGAAGGGCTATGAGCACGGCCAGGACGCCGAGGGTGGCCGCGAGGGCGAGGACCGCAAGGGCGAGGACCGTAAGGACGAGGACAAGTACGGCTCGGACGAGCGGGGCGACAGCGGCCGCGAGGACCGCAAGGACCACGACAAGTACGGCTCGGACAGCTGGGGCTCGGACCGTGGCGACAGCGGCCGCGAGGAGGACCGCAAGGACCACGAGGGGTACGGCTCGGACGAGGGCGACCGGAAGAAGGACCACGAGAAGAAGGACTGGTCCGACGAGGAGTCCTGGAAGGACGACAAGGACAAGGGCCGCTGGGAGCACAAGCGTGACTACGTCTACTACGGCGAGGCCGAGGTCTCCGAGGACGCCAAGCCGGGCCGCTACGAGCTCAAGGGCTCGTGCGGCGAGGGTGAGCTCGTCGTCCTGCCGCGCGGCGGGGTCGACGGCGGCGACGGCGGTGCCGGCGCCGGGACCGACCGGGGCCTGGCCGCCGGTGGGGCCAGCCTGCTCGGCGCGGCCGCCCTGGGCGGCCTGGTGCTGATGCGTCGGCGTCAGACCGATGAGTCGCTGGTCTGACATGACGGCGAGATGGGCCGGCGGCCGTCACGGGAAACCGTGGCGCGCCGCCGGCGCGGCCACCGTCGTCCTGCTCGCCGTGGTGGGCGCCGGCATGATCGGCGCGTCGGTCATGACCGCCCCCGCCCTCCGCCCGCCGCAGCCCCTGGCGCAGGCCGGACCGGACACCTCCGGGGCGGCGGTGTCGGGGCTCGACGGCGCGGACCCGGACGTCGCCGGCGGGGCCGCCACGGGGCTGGCCCGTTCCACCCCCACCACGATCAGCATCCCCCGGATCGGGGTCGACGCCTCGATCATGTCGCTCGGCACCAACCCGGACGGCACCGTCCAGGTGCCCCCGCTGGAGCAGGCGCAGCGCGCCGGCTGGTACGAGCCAGGGCCCAGCCCGGGGGAGGTCGGCAACGCGGTCATCGTCGGGCACGTCGACTCGGCGGCGATCGGGCCGGCGGTCTTCTTCTCCCTCGGCGCCCTGCAACCCGGTGACAAGATCACCGTCACCCGCGAGGACGGGCAGCGGGTCACGTTCACGGTCGAGTCGGTGAAGGCGTACCCGAAGACCGAGTTCCCGACGGAGCAGGTCTACGGCCCCAGCGACCGGCCCGGCCTGCGGGTGGTCACCTGCGGCGGCATCTTCGACGAGGCGGCCGGCAGCTACCCGGACAACGTGGTCGTCTTCGCCTCCATGACCGCCTGATCCGGGAAGACGACGACGCGGTCCGGCCGGTCGGGGAACCGACCGGCCGGACCGCGCGGCGTGTCCGGCGTCAGGCGGCGGCGGAGGTCCGCACCAGGGTGCGGATCTGGCGCAGCAGCACCGACAGGGCGGCGAGGTCCGCCCGGGACTCGTCGAACTCCCCCATCGCCCGCTCGGCCCGGTGGATCGACGTGGCGTTCGACTGCTCCCACTCCTGCACCCGCTCCTGCGGCGGCAGGGTGCCGGAGGTGGAGTCGAGCACCTCGGCGGTCAGCGCGGCCAGCGCGGCGTACAGGTCGTAGCGCAGCGCCATCCGGGCCAGCGTCTGCCAGCGGTCCTCCCGCGGCAGCAGGGAGATCTTCGACAGCAGCGAGTCGACCCGGAAGCGGTCGGAGAGCACGAAGTAGACCGGGGCCACCTCGCCGACGTCGCGCCCGCTGCTCGCCGCCGTCTCCACCACGTCGAGCAGGCCGAAGCTGTACATCAGCCGGGTCGTCTGCTCGGCCAGGTCGCGCGGCAGCCCTCGCTCGGTCAGCGAGTCGATGTGGGCCGCCAGCGACTCCCGCTCGCTGCCGTAGAAGCGCTCCTCCAGGTCGGGCAGGAGCCGGGCCACGCCGTCGCGCAACCGGGCGATCTCCGCCGGCACGTCGATCGGCGAGCGGCGGTTGGTGACCAGCCACCGCACCGCCCGGTCCAGCAGCCGCCGGCTGTCCAGGTAGACGCTCGTCTGCAGCTCCGGGTCGACCTTGTTGTCCAGGGCCTCCACGGCGTCCCACAGCTCGCGCAGCCCGAAGACCTCGCGGACCACCACGTACGCGCGGATCACGTCCGCCGCCGAGGCGGCCGTCTCCTCGACCACCCGGAAGACGAACGTGATGCCGCCCCGGTTGATCGCCTCGTTGACCAGGACGGTGGTCACGATGTCCCGGCGCAGCCGGTGCTGGCCCATCCGGTCGGCGAACCGCTCGCGCATCGGCGTCGGGAAGTAGTTGACCAGGACGTCGGTCGTCCACTCCTCGTCCGCGAGCCCCTCGGCAAGGATCTCCGTCTCCAGGACGATCTTGACGTACGCCAGCAGCACCGCGAACTCCGGCGCGGTCAGCCCGGACTCGGTCCGCACCGCCAGCTCGTCGTCCGGCGGCAGCGCCTCCAGGGCCCGGTCCAGCGCCCCGGAACGCTCCAGCTCGGTGATCATCCGCCGGTGCACCGGCAGCAGCGAGGCGGCCTGCGCCTGCGCGTTGTTGATCGCCCGGGCCTGGTCGTAGTTGTCCCGCAGCACCAGCTCGGCGACCTCGTCGGTCATGTCGGCGAGCAGCTCGTCCCGCTCGGGGAGGGTCAGCGCGCCGTCGGCGACCGCCGTGTTCAGCAGGATCTTGATGTTCACCTCGTGGTCGGAGCAGTCCACCCCGGCCGCGTTGTCGATGAAGTCCGTGTAGATCCGACCGCCGGTCTGGGCGTACTCGATCCGGCCGAGCTGGGTCCAGCCCAGGTTGCCGCCCTCGCCGGCCACCCGGCAGCGCAGGTTCTTGCCGTCCACCCGGATCGCGTCGTTGGACTTGTCGCCCACCTCCGCGTTGGTCTGGCTGGAGGCCTTCACGTACGTGCCGATGCCGCCGTTCCAGAACAGGTCGACCGGCGCGGTCAGGATCGCCTTCATCAGCTCCTGCGGCGAGAGCTGCTCCACGTCGGCGTCCAGGCCGAGCCGCTCGCGGACCTGCGGCGAGATCGGCACCGACTTGGCGGTACGCGGGTACACGCCGCCGCCGGCCGAGATCAACTCCCGGTTGTAGTCCTCCCACGACGAGCGGGGCAGCTCGAACAACCGCCTCCGCTCCGTGTACGAGGTGGCGGCGTCCGGGTCCGGGTCGAGGAAGATGTGTCTGTGGTCGAACGCGGCCACCAGCCGGATGTGCTCCGACAACAGCATCCCGTTGCCGAACACGTCGCCGGACATGTCGCCCACGCCCACGACGGTGAAGTCCTGGGTCTGGGTGTCGTGGCCCATCTCGCGGAAGTGCCGCTTCACCGACTCCCAGGCGCCCCGGGCGGTGATGCCCATCTTCTTGTGGTCGTACCCGGCGGAACCACCGGAGGCGAACGCGTCGCCGAGCCAGAAGTTGTGCGCCGTGGAGATCTCGTTGGCGATGTCCGAGAACGTCGCCGTGCCCTTGTCCGCCGCGACCACCATGTACGGGTCGTCGCCGTCGTGCCGGACCACGTCCTCCGGCGGCACGATCTCGCCGCTGACGATGTTGTCCGCGACGTCCAGCAGCGCCGAGATGAACTCCTTGTAGCAGACGACCGCCTCGTCGCGGTCCCCCGGCTTCTGCTTGAGCACGAAGCCGCCCTTCGCGCCGACCGGCACGATCACGGCGTTCTTCACCATCTGCGCCTTGACCAGGCCGAGCACCTCGGTGCGGAAGTCCTCCCGGCGGTCGGACCAGCGCAGCCCGCCCCGGGCCACCGGCCCGAACCGCAGGTGCACGCCCTCGAAGCGCGGCGAGTACACGAAGACCTCGAACTTCGGCCGGGGCGCCGGCAGGTCGGGGATCGCCTGCGGGTCCAGCTTGAACGCCACGTACGACTTCGGCCGCCCGTCCTCGCGCTTCTGGTAGAAGCTGGTGCGCAGGGTGGCCTGGATCAGCGTCAGGTAGGCGCGCAGGATCCGGTCCTGGTCGAGGCTGACGACGTCGTCCAGCGCGCCCCGGATCTCCGCGACCAGCTTCTCGCTGCGCCGCTCCCGCTCCTCGTGACCCATCGCGCCCGGCGCGAACCGGACCTCGAAGAGCTCCACCAGCAGCGTGACGATCCTCGGGTACGCGATGAAGGTCGACTCCATGTACTCCTGCGAGAAGACCGCGCCGGTCTGGCGCAGGTACTTCGCGTACGCCCGCAGCACCACCACCTGCCGCCAGGTGAGGCCGCTACGCAGCACCAGCTCGTTGAAGCCGTCGACCTCGGCCTCGCCCCGCCACGCCGCCGCGAAGGCGTTCTCCACGTGCGGGCGCACCTCGGCCAGCTCCTGGTGCCCCTCCGGCAGCCGCAGCCCGAAGTCGTAGAGGTAGACGCGGCCGTCGATCCGGTCCACCTCGTACGGGTGCTCGTCGACCACCCGGACGCCGAGGGAGTGCAGCACCGGCAGCACGGCGGAGAGCATCATCGGCTCGCCGTACCGGTAGACCTTGAAGCGGACGTCCATCGCCTCGTCGACGTCCGGGCCCCGCCCGCCGGCCCGCGGCGCGGCCTGCTTGCGGAACAGGTGCATCTCCAGCTGGCCGGGCTCCTCCAGCAGCTCCAGCTTGGCCAGGTCCTTCATCGCCTCGTACGGCGTGTGGCCGTCCTTGTAGCCCTCCGGGAAGGCGTCGGCGTACCGGCTGAACAGGTGCTTGGCCTGCTCGTCGCCGAGCTTGCGCTCCAACACCAGCCGGTAGTCGTCGTCCCACAGCCGGGTGGCGTCGGCCAACTCCTCGGCGAGCAGGTCGGCGTCGATGTCGCTCGGGGGCTTGGTCGGGTCGGTCCGGACGGTGAAGTGCACCCGGGCGAGCATCGACTCGGTGACCCGGGTCGTGTAGTCGACCCCGACGCCGTGCAGCTCGCGGAGCAGGATGTCCTGCATGCGCAGCCGGTTCTGCGTGGTGAACCGGTCCCGGGGCAGGTAGATCAGGCAGGAGATGAACCGCCCGTACGCGTCCCGGCGCAGGAACACCCGCAGCTGCCGGCGACCGGCCATCCGCAGCACGCCGATCACCGCATGGTAGAGGTCGTCGGTCTTGATCTGGAACAGCTCGTCGCGCGGGTAGGTCTCCAGGATCTGCAGCAGGTCCTTGCCGGAGTGGCTGCGCTGGCTCAGGCCGGAGCGGTCCAGCACCTCGGCCACCTTGCGGCGGACCACCGGCAGCTCGCGCACGCTGGTGCGGTACGCGGCGGTGGAGAACAGGCCCAGGAAGCGCCGCTCGCCGACCACCTCGCCGGCCTCGTTGAAGATCTTGAAGCCGATGTAGTCGAGGTAGGCGGAGCGGTGCACGGTCGCCCGCGAGTTCGCCTTGGTGATGATCAGCAGGCGCTTCTCGGTGACCTTGTCGTGCGCCTCCGGCGTCATCGACGACAGCGGCCGGGCCTCCGGGGAGTCCTGGCGCAGGATGCCCAGCCCGGTGCCGAGCACGGCCTCCAACGCCTGTCCCCCGTCACCGGTGTCGGCCAGGCGGTACTCCCGGTAGCCGAGGAACGTGAAGTGGTCGTGGGCGAGCCAGCGGAGCAACTCCACCGAGTCGGTGATGTCCTTCTCCGGCACCGGCGGCCGGTTGTCCGACGTCCGCGCGGCGGCCAGCTCGTCGGCGAGGGCGAGGGCCCGCTGGCGCATCTTCGGCCAGTCCTCGACCGCCTCCCGCACGTCGGTCAGCACGCGCTGGAGCTCGCGGCGCAGCTTCTCCCGTTCGGCGGCGTCCCGGACCGGGTCGATCTCGATGTGCATCCAGCTCTCGACCAGGTCGCCGGCGAGCGCGTCGTCGGGCTCGACGTCGGCGGAGACCTCGACCAGCCGGCCCAGCGGCTCGCGCCGCACCACCACCAGCGGGTGCACCAGCAGGTGCACGTCCAGGTGACGCGCGTTGAGCAGGGCCGTCACCGAGTCGACCAGGAAGGGCATGTCGTCGGTCACGATCTCGATGACCGTGTGGTGCTGGTCGGCGTCGGGCTCGTGGATGCGGAGCTTCAACTCGCCCGGCACCCGCTGCTCGGCGAGGTCCCGGTGCGCGCGCGCCGCTTCGAGCATCTCCTCGGCGGTGAAGCCGATCAGCTCTTCGTCCGGCGCGAACCGCCAGAAGCGGCTGACCAGGGTCGCCACGTCGTGGTCGTCGCCGGCGAGCGCCACGGCCTGGGCCACCAGGCGCTCCGCGTTGGGTACCGGCTCGTCGAGCTCGTTGTCCTCCACGTCGTCGGCCAGCGCGTCAGCGGGTAGGCCCAGGTCGTAGATCGTGTCGATACTCGTACCGGTCATCCCGGTCACCCCTGTGTCGGGCCGGCCGAAGCCGTCCCCGTCGGTTGCCGAATCGAAGCTGTCGTCCCGGCTGGTGTCAGCCTGCCGGAGGTCGGGTCCCGGTTTGATCGCCGGACGCCGGTCCATCGGTGCCACTCCCCTCGACCCACCGCGTTGTGGGTCACTCTGCCGCCCAGCCTAGGCCTGCCGTTCCGCGCCTTCGTCGGCGGACCACGGTGCGGACGTCCGGTTCCGGACTTTGTCCTTTCACCCGTTGCGGATACGAGGTTGGCCGGTCGGGGGTTACCCCGCCACCGGTTGTTCATCACCCCGTCGCAGGCCCGTCTTTGCGCACGTCGCAGCCGCCTCGGGACGATACGGACGGCGCGGCCGTACTAGCGTGACGGCAGTTCCGAGATCGGAGGACTGCTCCATGCACCCCTCGTACCCCAGCCGTCACCTTCGCAACCGGCTCCGCCCGTCGCTCGCGCTGCTCGCCGTGACCGCGCTCGCGGCCGGCGCGCTCACCGCCTGCTCGGACAACGACGGGCCGGAGCACAGCGTCGACGCGTTCCTGGCCGGCTGGCGGTCCGGGGACCTCCAGGCCGTCGGGTTCGTGGACCCGACGGGCGCGAAGGTGCCGGCCGCCGACGTGTCCCGCGAGATCAAGGAGCTCTCCGGCGAGCTGGCGGCCACGCCGCCGGCGCTGAGCCGCCAGGGCGACGCGAAGATCACCGCGGACGTCGCGACGGCGGTGGTCACGGTCGAGTGGAGCCTCCCGGGTCAGACCCGCTGGGCGTACGACCGGCAGGTGCGGCTCAGCCGCGGCGGCGACGACGAGTGGCGGGTGATCTGGGAGCCGCAGTTGGTGCAGGAGCAGCTCAGCCGGGGCGACCGGCTCGGGCTGCGCCGGGACCCCGGCCCCCGGGCCGCGGTGCTCGACGCCGCCGGCCAGCCGATCGTGGCGCCCCGGCCCGTGGTGCGGGTGGGGCTGCAACCGAGCGAGGTCACCGACGTGGCGGGCCTGACCCGGAAGCTGGACGCGGCCTTCCGGGCGATCCGGCCGGCGATCACCCCGCCGGTGGACCTCTCCGGCCTGCCCAAGCGGCTCGCCGACGCCGACCCGGGCGCGTTCGTCGAGGTGGTCACCCTGCGCGAGGAGGCGTACCGGCAGATCAAGACCCGCATCTACGACCTGCCGGGCACCAAGTTCCGCAGCGACAAGCTCGACCTCGCGCCCACCCGCGAGTTCGCCCGGGCGGTGCTCGGCTCGGTCGACCCTGCCCAGGCCGACGACCTGGCGAAGCACCCCGACCGGTACGCGGCCGGCGACCTGGTCGGCCACGGCGGCCTCCAGGGCCGCTACGACGAACGACTGCGCGGCGCGCCCGGGCTGACCGTGATCACCGAGCGGCCCGGCCCGGACGGCACGCTGGTCCCCACCGGCACCGAGGTGTTCCGCCGCGAGCCGCAGCCGGGGCAGCCGCTGAAGACCACGCTCGACGTGGCCACCCAGAACGCGGCCGACGCCGCCCTGCGCGCCGAGAAGCGCCGGGCGGCGCTGGTGGCGGTGCGGATCAGCGACGGTGCCGTGCTCGCCGCCGCCAACGGTCCCGGCGCGGCCGGGGAGAACCTGGCCTTCACCGCCCAGGTCCCGCCGGGCTCCACGTTCAAGATGGTCAGCGCGCTCGGCCTGCTCGACCTCGGCGCGGTGACGCCGGACGCGACGGTGGCCTGCCCGAAGACGTTCACGGTGGACGGCCGGCCGTTCAAGAACTCCGACAACTTCGAGCTGGGGGCAGTGCCGTTCCGCACCGACTTCGCCAAGTCCTGCAACACGGCGTTCACCGCGCTGGCGCCGAAGCTCGGCCCCGACGGGCTGGCCGTCGCCGGCCGGTCGCTCGGGCTTGAGGGGCAGTGGGACGTGGGCCTCGACGCCTTCACGGGCAAGGTCTCCGCGAACGGCGGCGCGACCGAGCAGGCCGCCGCCGCGATCGGACAGGGCACCACGGTCGTCAGCCCGCTGGCCATGGCGTCCGCCACCGCGGCGGTCGCCCGGGGGCGCTTCGAACAGCCGAAACTGGTGCTCGACCCGGCCCCGGCGCAGCCCGCCGCCCCCGGCCCGCAGCTCAAGCCGGAGTCGGTCGAGGCGGTCAAGGCGATGATGCGCGAGGTGGTGACGGCAGGCTCCGGCACCGCGCTGAAGGACGTGCCGGGTGCGCCGGTGCACGGCAAGACCGGCACCGCCGAGTACGACAACAACCCGGCGCACACGCACGCATGGTTCGTCGGCTGGCAAGGCGACGTCGCGTTCGCGGTCTTCGTCGAGCAGGGCGGCGCCAGCACCGCCACCGCCGTCCCCGCCGCCGAGCGTTTCCTGCGCGCCCTGGCCCGCTGACGCACCCCACGCCCCCGCCCTACCACGGGTCGCACCCGACCGGACCGGGTGACGCGGACACACCGCAGGACCGACACCCACCAGCTCCGGCAGGCGCCACGGGTGGAACCTCATGGACGTCAAACGTCGACGGTGACAGCCATGGGGTTCCACCGGCACTCCCGAGCCAGCCCGCGCCGGACGAGACCGGGCTCGCAGACGGGGCAGCTCAGCGCCCGGCACCGCGCAGCGGCTGGGCAAGGCCGCCAGGGGCCGGGGGCGGGAGCCGACGCCGGGGGCGGGGCCGGGGGCCGACGCCGGGGGCGGGGCCGACAGTAGTCGCGGAGAGAACCACAGGGGCCCGAGTCGGACGAACCGATGGACCGGCTCCGCTGGAGACCCCGACAGCCGTCAGGCGATGCCGGCGGTGGACGGCGAGGTGCCGTCGTCGGTCGCTGACGGCGAATCCTCCGGGCCCAGGCCCGCGAGCGGCACCCGGCGCAAGAGGCCAGGCCCGGCGGAGGCAGGCGGACCGACCGGTTCCGGCGCGGCCAGGCCGGGACCGGTGCCGTCGGCCACCGGGGCGACCACCCCGACCGCATCAACCGGGCCGACCGGGCCGAGAAGAGCCGGCGGAACGTCCTCGGCGCGCGCCTCGACGCCGCCGCCCGGGCGACGGTCGTCATCGTCGCCCTCGGGGGCGGGGACGGCGGCAGAAGCGGGAACGGGCGAGGGCATGATCGGGGGCTCCGGACGGCCGTTGCCCCGCCGGGCCGAGGGTACCGACAGGGCGCGGACCGAGGAGTTGCCGGCCGACGAGGCGCGGACCGAGGAGTTGCCGGCCGACGAGGCGCGGACCGTGGGGGCGGTAGCCGCCGACGAGTCCGGCAGCAGCCGGGGCGGCAACGCGCCCGGGGCGGAGACGGGGCGCAGCCCGGCCACGACGGTGTTGACGATCTCGGCCGCGTACGCGCCGTCCGGGTCGTAGTCGGGGTCGAAGACGGTCAGCTCGACGCCGAGGCAGTGCGGGGTGTCGACCAGCCCGGCGAGCAGGATCTCCAGCTCGGCGAAGGCGATGCCGCCCGGGTCGGGGGCGTCCACGGCCGGCATCACAGCCGGGTCCAGCACGTCCACGTCGATGTGCACCCAGTAGCCGGCGCAGTCGGCGAGTTGCTCGTGCGCCCACTGGGCGGTACGCGCCGCGCCCTCGGCGCGCAGCGCCGGCACCGGACGGGTGGTAATCCCGGCGGCCTGGAGGTCGAGGCGGTACTCGTCCTGCGCGCGGATGCCGAGCACCACCACGTCGATGTCCCGGAAGTACGGCCGGCGCCCCTCGATGGCGGCCAGGTCGGCCTGCCCTCGCCCGGTGACGAGGGCGAGGTCCTCCCCCGCCGCCGCGCCCACGTAGGAGGCGTTGCCGGGGTGCCGGAAGTCCGAGTGGCCGTCGACGAAGACCAGCCCGATGCGGCCGCCGACCGCCTCGCCGAGCCGGTGCATGGCCAGCGCCGAGCCGAGCAGGATCGAGCAGTCGCCCCCGAGGACCAGCGGGAACTCCCCGCGGTCGATGATGGCGCCGATCCGCTCGGCGAGCGCCGCCGAGTAGTCGGCGATCTCCCGGGCGTGGCAGACCCCGTCGCCGGGTCGCCAGTCGCCGGGGTCGTAGCGGGGCGGGGTGAGGCAGCCGGCGTCGCGGGCCCGCAGCCGGGCGAGCAGCCCCTGGTCGCGCAGCGCGCCGGGGGCCTTGGCGCAGCCCGGCACCGAGGTGGGCGTGGGTGGGCGCAGGCCGAGGTTGCTGGGCGCGTCGAGGACGGCGATCCGGCGCATCATGGGCTCCCGTCCTCAGGTGTCGGGCGGGCCGGCCGGAACGCCGGCCCGCGCTGGCGTGCTACGTGCTCAGAACAGGGCGCTGGCCAACGCCCGGCGGGCCGAGGCGACCGCCGGGTCCTCCGGCCCGGCGACCGCGAAGAGGCCGACCAGGTGCTGGCGTACCTTCTCGCGGTCGTCGCCGGCGGTGCGACGGACCAGGCCCACCAGGCGGGCGTACGCCGCCTCGGCCTGACCGCTGAGCACCTCGATGTCGGCGGCCAGGAGCTGGGCCTCGACGTCGTCGGGGTTGGCCTGGGCGGCGGCGATCGCCGCGCCCGGGTCGGCCCCCGCCACCCGGCGGGCCAGCCCGACCTGGGCGAGGCCCGCCTCCGCCGCGGCGTCCGCCGGGGACTCGGCCAGGATCTTCTTGTACGCGCGCTCGGCCGCGTCCAGGTCGCCGCTCATCAGGGCGTCGTCGGCCTCGTCGAGGCGCGGGTCCTCCGGCTCGGCGACGGTCACGCCACCGGCCTTGAGCACCGCCTGGATCCACTGCCGCAGCTGTGCCTCGGGCACCACGCCCGAGAAGGCGTCGATCGGCTGGCCGCCGACCACCGCGTAGACCATCGGGATGCCCTGCACCCGGAACATCTGGGCGATCCGCGGGTTGGCGTCCACGTCGATCTTGGCGAGCACCCAGGCGCCGCCGCCCTCCGCGGCCAACCGCTCCAGCACCGGCGAGAGCTGCTTGCACGGCTCGCACCACTCGGCCCAGAAGTCCACGATCACCGGTGTGGTGAGCGAGCGTTCGAGAACCTCGGACTGGAATGTCGCCTCGCTGACGTCGATGACGCTGACGCCGCCGCCGGCGGTGCCGGGCAGGCCTCCCGAGGGGCCGGGCTGGGCGGGGGCGGTGGGGCGGGCGGGGGCCGGTGCGGGGGTGCGCAGCGCGCTGAGGTCGACCGCGCCGCGGGTGAAGATCGACGAGGTGATCCGTGGGTCGCTCATGGTTACCTAGTCTCGCACGCGACCCGCCGAACTCAGATCAACCGCGACGGCGACAGTTGCAACTGTCACGACCGGTCGTCGCAGGTGTGGGGCTTCTGCCGGAAAGCCGACGGCGCCGGGGAGTTCCCCGGCGCCGTCGGGCGGATCAGAAGCGGGCGGGATCAGAAGCGGGCGGGTTCGCGGTAGACGCCCCACTCGGCGCGCAGGGCGTCGCAGATTTCGCCGAGGGTGGCCTCGGCGCGTACGGCGTCCAGCATGGCCGGGATCATGTTCCCGTCGGTCCGGCCGACCGCGACCATCCGCTCGATCGCCGCCTTGACGGCGGAGTCGTCCCGGCCGGCCTTGCGCTCGGCCAGCACCCGGCGCTGCTCCAGTTCCACCTCGTGCGAGATGCGCAGGATCTCCAGGTCCTTGGCGACCGTGCCGGTGTGGCAGTTGACGCCGACGATCTTCTTGTCGCCCTTCTCCAGCGCCTGCTGGTAGACGAAGGCAGACTCGGCGATGTGGCCGGTGAACCAGCCGTCCTCGATGCCGCGCAGGATGCCGGAGGTCATCGGGCCGATCTGGTGCGGGCCCTCCCCGCCGAGCTGCCGGATCCGGGCGAAGATCGCCTCCGCCTCGGCCTCGATCTTGTCGGTGAGCGCCTCCACGTACCACGAACCGCCGAGCGGGTCGGCCACGTTGGTCACCCCGGTCTCCTCCATCAGCACCTGCTGCGTACGCAGGGCGATCTCGGCGGACTCGTCGGTGGGCAGCGCGAGGGTCTCGTCCAGCGCGTTGGTGTGCAGGGAGTTGGTCCCGCCGAGCACCGCGGCGAGCGCCTCGACGGCCGTCCGCACGACGTTGTTGACCGGCTGCTGGGCGGTCAGCGACACCCCGGCGGTCTGGGTGTGGAACCGTAGCCAGAGCGCCTTCTCGCTGGTCGCGCCGTAGACGTCGCGCAGCCAGCGGGCCCAGATCCGGCGGGCGGCCCGGAACTTGGCGATCTCCTCGAAGAAGTCGACGTGCGAGTCGAAGAAGAAGCTCAGGCCCGGGGCGAAGACGTTGACGTCCAGCCCGCGCGAGAGCCCCAGCTCGACGTAGCCGAACCCGTCGGCGAGCGTGTACGCCAACTCCTGCGCGGCCGTCGCGCCGGCCTCCCGGATGTGGTAGCCGGAGACCGAGAGCGGCTTGTAGCGCGGGATCTCCCGGGCGCAGTACTCCATCAGGTCGCCGATCAGGCGCAGGTGCGGCTCCGGGTCGAAGAGCCACTCCTTCTGCGCGATGTACTCCTTGAAGATGTCGGTCTGCAGCGTGCCGTCCAGCCGGGACAGGTCGGCGCCCTGCCGCTCGGCGGCCACCAGGTACATGCAGAACACGGGCACGGCCGGCCCGGAGATGGTCATCGAGGTGGTCACGCCGGCCAGGTCGATGCCGTCGAAGAGCGTCTCCATGTCGGCGGCGCTGTCCACCGCGACGCCGCAGTGGCCCACCTCGCCGAGCGACTGCGGGTCGTCCGAGTCCCGGCCCATGAGGGTGGGCATGTCGAAGGCGACCGAGAGGCCGCCGCCGCCCGCGCCGAGGATCATCTTGTAGCGCTCGTTGGTCTGCCGGGCGTTGCCGAAGCCGGCGAACTGCCGGATGGTCCAGGTCCGCCCGCGGTAGCCGGTCGGGTACAGACCCCGGGTGTACGGGTACTCGCCCGGCCAGCCGATCCGCTCGAAGCCCGGGTAGGCGACGCCCTCCGGCGGCCCGTAGACCGGGTCGACGGGCATCCCGGAGAGCGTGGTGAAGTCGGCGTCCCGCTTGCGCGCGGCGTCGTAGCGGGCCTGCCAGCGTGCCCGTCCGGCTGCGATCTCGTCGGCGTTCATCCGCGGGGCTCCTCCTCGAGTCCTCGACCTGCACGTCGAGTGTAGAGCCCAGCCTGAACGATCGCTAAGGCAACTCGTACCGGCCGGTAACCTGAGCTGCCCGTGCCGGTCAGGCGGTCGGCGCGGCGGGCTCCCCCAGCGTCACGTCGTCGACCCGGATGTTGATCTCGTCGACCCGCAGCCCGTACGCCTCGACCGCCTCCGTCACCTTCACCCGGACGGCGTCGGTCACCTGCGGCACCGGCCGGCCCGCCTCGATCACGATGACCAGGTTGACCACGGCCGCGCCGTTCGTGACGTGGGCCGAGCAGCCCCGCCGGGCGTCGCCGACCTGGTCCAGCCCGACCTTGTCGAGCACCGCGTTGAAGAACCGGGCCACGTCGCCGCCCAGCTCGGCCACCCCGGGCACCGACCGGGTGGCGGCCACCGCGATCTTCTCCACCACCTCGTCGGACACGTGCGTGCTCCCGCCCGCCACCGCGTCCGGCGTCACCGACAGCTCCTGGGTCGCCTCGTCGCCCATCGTCCCCCCACTCGCCGCGCACCGCCCCACGGGTCCGTGGAGCGGTGCGAGCGTACTAGGTCGGCGGGTCCGGGAGGGGACGCCTCAGGAGCCGAGTTGAGCGAGCAGCTCGTCGGCCGCCGCGTACGGGTCGAGGACGCCCTCGGCCACCTTCGCGGCGAGCGCCGGCAGCTCCGTACCGTCGCGCAGGGAGCCGATCCGGGCGCGGAGCACGCCCAGCGCGATCGCCTCGATCTCGGCGGCGGCCCGCACCTCCTGGCGGCGGCGCAGCTCGCCGTGCTCGACCAGCCAGCCCCGGTGCTTGTCGATGGCGGCGGCGATGTCGTCGATCCCCTCGCCCCGCGCGGCGATCGCACGCACCACCTGCGGCCGCCACTGGCCCGGCCCGCGCTCGCCCAGGGCGATCATCCCCTGGATGTCGCGCACCGTCGCGTCGGCACCGTCCCGGTCCGCCTTGTTGACCACGAAGACGTCGGCGATCTCCAGGATGCCGGCCTTGACCGCCTGGATCGCGTCGCCCATGCCCGGGGCGAGCAGCACCAGCGTGGTGTCGGCCAGCGAGGCGACCTCCACCTCGGCCTGCCCGACGCCGACGGTCTCCACCAGCACCACGTCGCAGCCGGCGCCCTCCAACACGCGGACCGCCTGCGGCGTGGCCGCCGACAGCCCGCCGAGGTGCCCCCGGCTGGACATCGAGCGGATGTAGACGCCCGGGTCGGTCGCGTGGTCCTGCATCCGGACCCGGTCGCCGAGGATCGCCCCGCCCGTGAACGGGCTGGACGGGTCGATCGCCAGCACGCCGACCCGGTGCCCCCGGGCGCGCAGCGCCCGGACCAGCTCGTTGGTGGTGGTGGACTTGCCCACCCCGGGCGAGCCGGTCAGGCCGACCACCTGGGCCTGCCCGGCGTACGGCGCGAGCGCCGCCGCGATCCGCGGCAGCGTCTCGTCGCCCGACTCGACCAGGGTGATCAGCCGGGCCACCGCGCGGGGATCCCCCGCGCGGGCCCGCTCGACCAGCATCGGCACGTCCCGGCTGCGGCGCACCGGGGGTGCGCCCGCCGCCGGGACGTCGTCGACGATCTCGCTCACTGCACTGCCTCTGTTCGCGACTGCGGGGCTCGCAAGACCGGCTCACTCCTCCCGCTCACTGCACTGCCTTCGTTTTTTCGCCGGCTCTACCCGATCAGCGGCGCGCCGCGCTCACTGACCGCTCTCGCCGGGGGCGGGGACGTGGATGACCAGTGCGTCGCCCTGGCCGCCGCCACCGCAGAGCGCGGCCGCGCCGGTGCCGCCGCCCCGGCGCTTGAGCTCCAGGGCCAGGGTGAGCACCAGCCGGGCGCCGGACATGCCGATCGGGTGGCCCAGCGCGATCGCGCCGCCGTTGACGTTGACCTTGTCCGGGCTGATGCCGAGGTCACGGGTGGACTGGATGCCGACCTGGGCGAACGCCTCGTTGATCTCGATGAGGTCGAGGTCCTCGACGCTCAGCCCGCCCTTCTTCAGGGCGTGCTGGATGGCGTTGGACGGCTGCGAGTGCAGGGAGTTGTCCGGCCCCGCCACGTTGCCGTGCGCGCCGATCTCGGCCAGCCAGGTCAGGCCCAGCTCCTTGGCCTTGGCCTTGCTCATCACGACCACGGCGGCGGCGCCGTCGGAGATCGGCGAGGAGCTGCCGGCGGTGATGGTGCCGTCCTTGGTGAACGAGGGCCGCAGCTTGGCCAGCACCTCGACGGTGGTGTCCGGGCGGATGCCCTCGTCCTCGCTGATCACCAGCGGGTCACCCTTGCGCTGCGGGATGACCACCGGGGTGATCTCGTCGGCGAAGTGGCCGTTCTTCTGCGCGGCGGCGGCCCGCTGGTGGCTGGCCGCGGCGAACGCGTCCTGCTCCTCGCGGCTGATGCCGTGCTTCGCGCCGAGCCGCTCGGTCGACTCGCCCATCGAGCAGCAGTCCCAGGCGTCGGTGAGCCCGTCCAGCGCCATGTGGTCCTTGACCACGACGTCGCCGTACTTGTAGCCGCCGCGCTGACCGAGCAGCAGATGCGGGGCGTTGGTCATCGACTCCATGCCGCCGGCCACCACGATGTCGAACTCGCCGGCCCGGATGAGCTGGTCGGCCAGGGCGATCGCGTCCAGGCCGGAGAGGCAGACCTTGTTGATGGTCAGGGCCGGCACGGACATCGGGATGCCCGCCTCGACCGCCGCCTGGCGGGCCGGGATCTGCCCGGCACCGGCCTGGAGCACCTGACCCATGATCACGTACTGGACCTGCTCGGGGGCGACGCCGGCGCGCTCCAGCGCCGCCTTGATCGCCACGCCGCCGAGCCTGGTCGCGGAGAGGTCCTTGAGGTTGCCCAGCAGGCGCCCCATGGGGGTCCGCGCGCCGCTGACGATCACCGAAGCCATTGCCTGCCTCCGAGGGGGTGCCGACCTGTACGCCTTAACGATTGTTCGGTCAGACTAGCGCCATGGCTGAGAACTCCCCCGTCGAGACCGCTGCCGACTATGTCACAGACATCGGCCTGCTCCGCATCGACCACGTCGGGGTCGCCGTGGCCGACCTGGACGCCGCGATCGACTTCTACCAGCGCACCTTCGGGATGCGCTGCGTGCACACCGAGACCAACGCCGAGCAGGGCGTCCGTGAGGCGATGCTGGCCGTCGGCCCGACCACCGAGGGCGGCTGCCTGCAACTGCTGGCCCCGTTGACGCCGGAGTCGACCATCGCGAGGTTCCTGGACCGCAAGGGGCCGGGCGTGCAGCAGGTGGCGTACACGGTCGCCGACATCGACGCCGCCTGTGCGGCGCTGCGCGAGCGGGGCGTGAAGCTGCTCTACGACACCCCGAAGCGCGGCACGTCGAACTCCCGGGTCAACTTCGTCCACCCGAAGGACGCCGGCGGCGTGCTCGTCGAGCTGGTCGAGCCCGCCGCGCACTGACGCCCACGACCGGCCCCCACCACCGACCGGGGGCCGGTGACCACCGGCGTCGAGCGCGGCGCTGCGCGGTACGACCGCCGCCCGGACACCTCCACGCATCGGCCGATGCAGTTTTTCACAGAGGACTTCCAGCCCTAGCTACCGTTCAGTAACGTCCCGCCCCAACAGGAGCTCGGCCGTGCCGGATGTGTCGGATGCCGACATGGCGGCCGGCCGCACTCACGCCGACGATGGCAGCACCCAGGCCCGCGTGCGCGGGTGCGGACGAACGGGAGGTCGACGTGCAGGACATCCTCGAAGCGATCATGGCGGCGGAGGGATCCGACCAACCGGAGCGGGAGCTCGGCGGCATCGCCGGCCTGCCGGTCCCGGAGTCGTACCGGGGCGTCGTGGTGCGCGCCGACGAGGCCCGGATGTTCGACGGCCTGGCCACCCGGGACAAGGACCCGCGCAAGGCGCTGCACGTGCAGGAGGTGCCGACGCCGGAACTCGGGCCGGGCGAGGCGCTGGTCGCGGTCATGGCCAGCGCGATCAACTACAACACGGTCTGGACCAGCATCTTCGAGCCGCTGTCGACCTTCAAGTTCCTCCAGCGCTACGGCCGGCACTCCGAGCTGACCAAGCGGCACGACCTGCCGTACCACGTGGTCGGCTCGGACGCCGCCGGCGTGGTGCTGCGCACCGGGCCCGGGGTGACCCGCTGGAAGGCCGGCGACGAGGTGGTCGCGCACTGCCTGTCGGTGGAGTTGGAGGACGCGGCCGGACACGACGACACCATGCTCGACCCGCAGCAGCGGATCTGGGGCTTCGAGACCAACTTCGGCGGCCTCGCCGAGCTGGCCGTGGTCAAGGCCAACCAGCTGATGCCCAAGCCGCGCCACCTGAGCTGGGAGGAGGCGGCCAGCCCCGGCCTGGTCAACTCGACGGCGTACCGGCAGCTCGTGTCGCACCACGGGGCGAACATGAAGCAGGGCGACGTCGTGCTGATCTGGGGCGCCTCCGGCGGCCTCGGCGGGTACGCCACCCAGATGGCGCTCAACGGCGGAGCGATCCCGGTCTGCGTGGTGTCCTCCCCCGACAAGGCGGAGCTGTGCCGCAGGATGGGCGCCGAGCTGGTGATCGACCGGGCCGCCGAGGGCTTCCGCTTCTGGAAGGACGAGGAGACCCAGGATCCTGACGAGTGGCGCCGCTTCGGCGAGCGGATCCGCGAGCTGACCGGCGGCGAGGACCCGGACATCGTCTTCGAGCACCCGGGCCGGGAGACCTTCGGCGCGAGCGTCTACGTGACCAAGCGCGGCGGCACCGTCGTCACCTGCGCCTCCACCAGCGGCTACCAGCACCAGTACGACAACCGCTACCTCTGGATGCACCTGAAGCGGATCGTCGGCAGCCACTTCGCCAACTACCGGGAGGCGTGGGAGGCGAACCGGCTGGTGGCACTGGGCAAGATCCACCCGACCGTGTCCAGGACCTACGGCCTGGAGCAGACCGGCCAGGCCGCGTACGAGGTGCACCGCAACGCGCACCAGGGCAAGGTCGGCGTCCGCTGCCTCGCCCCCTCCGACGGGCTCGGCGTGCGCGACCGCGAGCTGCGCTCCCGGCACGAGGACGCGATCAACCGGTTCCGCGGCCACTGACCACACCGACGAGTCATTGGGGCGAACGACGATCGTTTTCCGCCACCGACGCGAGGCGCTCATTCGAGCGACCCGGCCATGCGCGACAAAGGGCCGCGGCGATCTCCCGCGGCCCTTTTCCGTAGTCACTCTCCGTGCCGTCCGACCCGCCCGGGACCTGCCAAGATCGCCGATCGGTGCCGCCTCCCGGGGCTCCCGCAGTTGACCATGTAAAGAGGACGCGAAAGCTCGGGACCGCTCTTGCGAAGCACCCTGGGGAGTCTGCGAGTATGTCCCAATGCCCCAGCAGTCCTCCCCTCTTGCGTTCTTCGATAACGCGAACTCCCAGCCCGATTTCACCGTCGGCCTACGCGGCTACAACACCCACCAGGTCGATGACTTCATCGGCCGGATGACGGCCGCGCTGACCCAGTCCGAGCAGGCCCGGGCCGAGGCCGAGCAGCGCATGAACGACGCCCAGCGCCGGCTCCGCCAGGCCGAGCAGCGCATGAGCACGCTGGAGCAGAAACTCGCCGACACCAACAAGCAGCTCGAGGAGAACAGCCGGCCCACCCTCTCCGGCCTCGGCACCCGCGTCGAGCAGATCCTCCGGCTGGCCGAGGAGCAGGCCAACGACCACCGCAACGAGGCCAAGCGCGAGTCGGAGGGCATCCTCTCCGCCGCCCGCCTCGAGGCCCGCGAGATCACCGACAAGGCGCGGGCCGAGGCGGCGGCGATGAAGGCCACCGCCGAGCGGGAGGCCGGCAGCGTCCGCACCGCCGCCGAGCGCGAGGCCGCCGAGGTCCGCGTCCAGGCCCGGCGCGAGGCCGACACGCTGCGCGCCGACGCCGACCGCGAGACCAAGCAGCTGCGCACGGTCACCGCGCACGAGGTCGCCGAGCTGAAGTCGACCGTCGAGCGCGAGGTCGCCACCCTCCGGGCGACCGCCGAGCGGGAGATCACCCAGCAGCGGGCGAAGGCCGCCCGGGAGGCCGAGGAAAAGCGCGCCGAGGCGACCAAGCTGCTCACCGACGCGCGGGACAAGCGCGACAAGGACCTCCAGGCCC
Organism: Micromonospora sp. NPDC048040; assembly: GCF_055587185.1. Lineage (NCBI taxonomy): Bacteria > Bacillati > Actinomycetota > Actinomycetes > Micromonosporales > Micromonosporaceae > Micromonospora > Micromonospora sp. NPDC048040. The sequence continues at coordinate 131,975 of NZ_JBVJGT010000015.1, forward strand.
TGGAGCTCCAGCTCGCCGAGCGCCGGGAGAAGGCCGAGCGCGAGGAGTCGGAGCGGCACGCGGCGCAGGTCGCGCAGACCCAGAAGCTGGTCAGCGAGGCGGAGCAGCGGGCCCACGCGGCGCAGGAGCGGGCCAAGGAGATCGAGCAGCGCGCCGAGGCCCGCCGGGTCGAGTCGGAGCGCACCGCCAACGAGACGGTCGACAAGGCCAAGGCGCTGGCCGAGAAGACGCTCGGCGAGGCGAAGGCCGAGGCGAAGCGGCTGCTCACCGAGGCGCGCACCGAGGCCGAGCTGACCACCCAGGCGGCTCGCCGCGAGGTCGAGGACCTCACCCGGCAGAAGGACGCCGTCACCTCCCAGCTCGGCCAGATGCTCTCCGGCCTCGCCGGCATCGTGCCGGGCGTGCCGGCCACGCAGCCGGCCGCGCCGGCCAAGCCCGAGGCGAAGAAGGCCGACGGCGCGGACGAGCGGGTGGCTGCCGAGACGTCCAACTGACCGACCCGACCGGGGGGCATGACGACGGCGCGGGGTGACACCGGGTGACCGGTGTGCCCCGCGCCGTATGCGTTTTCCCGCCAGGGAATTGCCCGGGCGTGGCCGCAGTGAAGTAGGTCCCATCCGGGGCGTCCGTATCGCCCCAGCAGAGCCGGATGCGTGTGAGGATGGGGGCATGTCGCACGGCGAGGAACTGTTCGCTCTCGGCGGGGACGTGACCACGGAGCCCAGCTTCGAGTCCGCTCTGCGGGGGTACGAGAAACGACAGGTCGACCGGTACGTCGCTCGTGCGGAGCACGAGATCGCGGCCCTCGCGGCCGAGCGGGAACAGGCCTACACACAGATCCACAAGCTCGCCGGCCAGGTGGAGGTGCTCCAGCGGGACCTCGCCCAGGCGCGCAAGTCGTCCGGCGCGCTGGAGAACGTCTCCTTCCGGCACCTCGGCCCGCGGGTGGAACAGATCCTCACCCTCGCCGAGGAGCAGGCCGACGCGGTCCTGGTCGCCGCCAACCAGGAGATCGAGGCGCGCCGGGCCGCCGCCGAGCACATCATCGATGAGGCGCGCGAACAGGCCGCCACCGCGCTCAAGGACTTCGAGATCGCGCTGGCCGCCCGCCGGGCGGAGGAGGAGCGGCACAGCGCGGCCCGCAAGGCCGAGGCGGACGCCGCGGTCCGGACCGCCAAGGAGGAGGCCGCGCGGCTGGGCAAGGCCGCCCAGGAGGCGCTGGCGAAGGCCCAGCAGGAGGCCGCCCAGCTGCGGGACGCGGCCAAGGAGATCCACCACCGGGCCCAGCAGGAGGCGACCAAGCTCCGCGAGGCCGCCAAGGAGGTCCACGCCAGGGCCCAGCAGGAGGCCACCCAGCTCCGCGAGGCCGCCAAGGAGGTCCACGCCAAGGCCCAGCAGGAGGCCAAGCGCCTGGTCGACCAGGCCACCGAGGCGGGCCGGGCCACCCACGCCAAGGCCCAGCGGGACGCCAAGCAGATCATCGACGACGCCGCCCAGGCCGGCCGGGCCACCCGCGACAAGGCCCGGCAGGAGGCGGAGCGGCTCACCACCCAGGCGGCCGAGGCGGCCAAGCGCAGCCGCGCCGAGACCGAGGCGTACGTGCAGCGGATGCGCACGGAGACCGAGGCGTACGTGCAGCAGGCCCGGGCGCAGACGCAGCAGGAGCTGGGCGCCTGGCGGGCCGGGGTGGAGCAGGAGGTCAACAGCCGCCGCGAGGCGGCGGACCGCGAGCTGACCCAGCGCCGGACGACCGCCGAGCAGGAGTTCGCCAAGCGCTGCGACGACCTGGAGAAGCAGTACAAGACCCGCCTCGCCGAACTGGAGCAGCAGCACAAGAGCCGGCACGACGAGCTGGAGACCGGGTTCGAGTCGCGCCGCGCCACGCTGGAGTCGGAGTACACCAGCCGGAAGAACGAGATCGAGCAGGGTGCCGCCGCCGTCCGGCAGGCCGCCGAACGGGACGCGCTGGCGATGCGCCGCCAGGCCGAGGAGGAGGCGGCGACGCTGCTCGGCCGGGCCGAGTCGGAGGCGGCCGAGAAGCGCCGCACGGCCGACGAGCACGTGGCGACCTCGCGCCGCCAGTTCGAGGAGTACGCGGCGACGACGCAGCAGCACCTGGCCACCACCCAGCAGCACCTCGCCGCCACCCAGCAGGAGGCCGCGGCGAGCCGTCAGCAGCTCGCCCAGGTGATGCTGGAGATCGCGCAGGCCCAGCAGCAGCTCGCCGACCTGCGGCAGGAGACGTGGAAGTCGCGGCAGGAGTCCGACGAGTTGCAGCGGCAGGTCGCCGAGCTGCGGTTGGGGCTGGTCGGTGCGGCCGACGGACGGGGCGGGACGGCCACCGCCGCGGCCGGCCCGGTGGCCGACGGCGGGCGAGCCGGGAGCGGCACCGCCACGGCGAACGGCGGGAAGGCGTCGACCGCCGCCGGGGCGGGCGGGGCGTCCGCGTCCCGGAGCGACGGGACGCCGGCGGGGCCGGGCGGGGCCAGTAAGGACACCGCCCCGGCCGCGGCGGGCGAGGCGAAGAAGGAGGCCACGCCGGCCGGAGCGGGAGCGGCTCCGGCGGGTGGGGCCGGGGGCAAGGAGGCCGCCACGGTCGAGGACGGCAGGCCCGGCGCGGGCAAGGTCGAGCCGGCGGAGGCCGGCCAGCCGGCCAAGGGTCGGATCGAGCCGGCGGACGCCGGGCAGCCGGAGAGCGGCAAGGTCGCGTCCGTGACCACCGTCGACGGCGGCACCGCCAGCGCCGGCGTGGAGGGGGAGCCGACCGTGGCGGCGGTGCCGGGTGAGGCCGGCCGGGGCGCCACCCCGACGAAGATCACCAGCACCGGCGAGAACGGCAAGCGGCCGACGAAGCCGACCACCGACGAGCGCAGCGCCAAGCCGAGCAAGGTCGTCGTCGAGAAGGACTGACCACCCACCCGGCCGTTGGCCGGGCCGACGCGACCCGGTGGACGGACGGGGGTCGGTTCGGCGCCCTGACGACCACTACGCTCCTGATCGGAGCCCCCGGACCTGGGCTCCCCGCGCCCGGGGAAGCCGGCGGGCGCCGGCGAGAGTCGATCAGGGAGGTCCGGATGGCACAGGACGGACCTGCGGCGTCGGGCGCCGACCGGGAGCCCGAGGCCACCCCGGACCCAGCCGGGACGGCCGCCGAGCCGGAACGGGCCCCCGACCCGGGACGGAGGCGGGCCGCCTCGCGGGAGCGGACGGCCGAGCCCGGGCGGGAACGGGCCGCCGAGCGGGAGCGGGCCGGTGCGGTGCCCGAGGCCGAGGCGTCGACGCTGGGCGGCGACGAGGTGCCGGCCGTCGGGACGGGGCGGTTCGGCACGCCGGGGCGACCGCTGCGGCGCAGCAGCTTCCTGGTCGGCTTCACGGGGGCGGCCGGTGTGCTGCTCGCGTACGCCCTCTATCTGGGCCTGCGCAACGCGGCCGGAATCCTCGTCATGGTGGTCATCGCGCTCTTCCTCGCCGTGGGCCTGCACCCCGCCGTGGTCCGGCTGCGGTCCTGGGGGCTCCCGCACGGCGCGGCGGTGGCGACGGTCGCACTGACGGTCGTGCTGCTCCTCTGCGGCGGCGTGTTCGCCCTGGTGCCGCCGATCGTCACGCAGACCGGGCAGTTCGTCGACCAGTTGCCGAGCTACCTGGAGGAGTTGCGCCGCAACCGGACGGTCAACGACCTGGTGGAGCGGTACGACCTGATGGAGCGGATACAGAACGCGGCGAACCCGGCCACGATCGGGCGGGCGCTCGGCGGGGTGCTCGGCGGGGCCCAGATGCTCTTCGGCACGGTGCTCCGGGGGCTGACCGTGCTGGTGCTGACGATCTACTTCCTCGCCTACTTCGACCGGCTCCGCGATCTGGGCTACTCGCTGGTGCCCCGGTCCCGCCGGGAGCGGGTGCGGCTGATCGGCGACGAGATCCTCACCAAGGTCGGCGCGTACATGGTGGGTGCGATCAGCATCGCGGTGCTGGCCGGGACGACCACGTTCGTCTTCGCGCTGGTCGTCGGGCTGCCGTACCCGTTCGCGCTGGCCGTGGTGGTCGCGGTGACCGACCTCGTCCCGCAGATCGGCGCCACGCTGGGCGCGGTGATCGTCAGCCTGGTCGGCTTCGCCACCGACCCGCCGGCCGGCATCGCCTGCGTGGTGTTCTTCCTGATCTACCAGCAGGTGGAGAACTACCTGATCTATCCCAAGGTCATGCGCCGGTCGGTGGCGGTCAACGAGGTGGCCGCCCTGGTCGCCGCGCTGCTCGGCGTGTCCCTGCTGGGCGTGGTGGGCGCGCTGATCGCGATCCCGGCGGTGGCCGCGTTCCAGCTCATCCTGCGGGAGGTGATCCTGCCCCGGCAGGAGTCCCGTTGACCCCGGCCGGGACCGCGACGACCGCCCGGCCCGCGGCCGGGCGGGTCAGCCGGCCTGGCCCGCGGGCGGGTCAGCCGGCCTGGCCCGCGGGCGGGCCGGGCACCGGCCGGTCGGCGAAGGAGGCCACCGTGCGGTCGGCGTACGCGCTGACGTCGCCGGTCTCCACCGGGCCGTCCCAGGTGGTCGGCAGCGGCACGGCGGCGGCCGGGTCGACCCGGCGGACCACCTCGTCCAGCACGGTCTCGGCGTCGCCGACCCAGAGGTGCTTCGCGCCGGGCACCCCGACCACCTCGGCCTGCGGCACCGCCGCGAAGCGTTCCCGCGCCTCGTCGGGGCGCAGGTAGTCGTCGAACTCGGGCACCAGGGCGGTCAGCGGCTTGCCGGACGCCGCCCAGTGGTCGAGGTCCGCCGGGGTGGAGTAGCGCAGCGGCGGGGAGAGCAGGATCGCCCCGGTGACCGCCGGGTCGCAGCCGTACTTCAGGGTCAGGTCGGTGCCGAACGACCAGCCGAGCAGCCAGATGTTCGGCAGCTCGGCGAACTCGGCGTACTCGATGGCGGCGGCGACGTCGAAACGCTCGCCGACGGCGTTGTCGAAGGCGCCCTCGCTGGTGCCGCGCAGGCTGCTGGTGCCCCGGGTGTTGAAGCGGAGCACGGCCAGGTCGGCCAGGGCCGGCAGGCGCCACGCCGCCTTGCGGAACACGTGGCTGTCCATCATCCCGCCGTGGGTGGGCAGCGGGTGCAGGCAGACGAGGGTGCCCACCGGCTCCCGGTCCAGCGGTCGGGCCAGCTCGCCGACCAGCCGCAGTCCGTCCGCGGTGTGCAGTTCGATGTCCTCGCGACGCCCGGGCAGGATGGTGGACGCGCGGATCGGTGTGCTCACCCGTCCAGTCTCACCCGTGCGGCCGGGGACCGCCGGGCGGGGCGGAAACAGGGTGATCCAGATCGCTCAGCCGTACCGGGGGGCGCCGCGACCGCGCTGGACGACCGGCCCGCGCCGGTCCCGGGCGCGCCAGCAGCCGCTGTGCCAGTGCCGCCGGTCCGTCAGGTCGCCCCGCCCGTCGGCCGGCCACGCCACCAGGTGCGCCACCCCGGGCCGGATCTCCTGGTCGCAGCCCGGGCAGCGGTACGTCTTGGTGGACGCCCCGCCGCTGATCCCGCGTACCTGCCACTCGCCGTCGCGCCACTGCTGCACCGAGGCGACGCCCTGACGGACCCGGTCGGAGTCGAGGTGGGCGGTGTCATCGCGGCGGGGTCGGTTGCGACGGGGGCTCACGGTCACCAAGCGTACGGGCCGGCCCGTGGGCCGGCCCGTACGGGCGCACGACCGGTCAGTCCCAGGTCTCCGGGCGGATCGGGTCCTCGGCCACCCGCGCCCCACCGAGCACGAGGGCGGCGTCCTGCTCGGTGAAGCCGTCGAAGGGCCAGCCGAAGTCGGCCACCAGGTGGGCCTTCGGGAATCCGAGCAGCTCCAGTTGCTCGCCCTGCGGGTAACGGTAGGCGGGCCGGCCGGCGATCATCCGGTTCCCCTCGGTCCGGCTGCTGGCGATCCTGCTCTCGTACTCGAAGGACACGGTCATCTGCCGCTGCCCGCTCGCGGTCACCCGCAGCGACACCCGCAGCGCGTCGGGGAAGGAGTCCGCGTCGACCCGGCAGCCGGTGAGCCGGGCGCCGGTGGGCAGCGTGGATAGCCGCACCGGGCCGTCGCAGCGGCGCGCGTCGCCCAGCCGGAGGGCGCGGAGCGCCACGTCGATCTCCCGGGCGGTGGCGGCGGTCACGGTGGCCCGGGCGTACAGGCCACGGGCCGGTTGCCAGAGCCGGACCCAGCTGGGCGTATCTCCCCTGCCCCGGTGCCGGCGATCGCTGCCGTCGTAGGCCTCCTCGACCGTCATTCCCGACAGGTCGACCGGCAGTCCGTTGCCGCGCATGAGCGCGGCGGCGGAGGTGGTCAGCTCGACGGTGACCGCCCGGCCCCCGCCGACGTCGGCCCGGACCAGCTCCACCCCCGACCAGACCTCCCAGCGCAGGTAGCGGGCCCGGGCCGGGTCGAACCCGAAGTGCAGCACCTGCGGATCCGTGCCGACCAGGTCAGGCCGGACCGCGGCTCCCGGTACGCCGTCCGCCCGGGGTGGCGTCACCGCGGAGGTTCCCGGCGCGGCGGCGTACGGTGGGCGTACCTCCTCCAGCCAGCCGGCGCTGGTGGCGACGGAGAGCCCGAGCACCGCCACCAGGCCCACGGCGACCGCCGCGCCGGCCCGACGACGACGGCGGGCCTTACCCCCGGCGACCGCACGCGCCGTCAGCCGGTCGGTGTCGACCGTTCCCTCGGCGCGCTCGCGCAGCGCCCGTACGATCCGCTCGTCAAGGTCGGTCACGGCCGGCTCCCGTTCGTCGTCGGGAGGTCGCAGCGCTCCCGGAGGTGGGCGAGCGCCCGCATGGCATGGGTGCGGACGGTGACCGGCGAGCAGTCCAGGATCTGGGCGATGGTCGCGTCGTCGAGGTCCTCGTAGTAGCGCAGCACGAGTACCGCCCGCTGGCGTTCCGGCAGCCCGAGGACGAGCCGCCACATCGCGTCCCGGTCGACGGTCTCCCCGCCGAGGTCGCCGCGCTGCGGCCGCTCGGCGAAGTCGGCCGTCGCCAGTTCCCGGTTCGCGCGCCGGCGCCACCAGGAGTTGTTGGCGTTGACCAGCATCCGGCGCACGTACACGTCGGGCCGGTCCGCCCGGGCGATCCGCCGCCAGTGCACGTACGCGCGGGCGAGGACGTCCTGGGTGAGGTCCTCGGCCCGGTGCTCGTCCCCGGTCAGCAGCCGGGCCAGCCGGATCAGGGCCGGCCCGCGGCTGCTGACGTACTCCTCGAAGGTCACACCATGCAGACGCCGTCATCGGCGCCGGGCGTTGACCCGCTCAGCGACGGGTGTGGTCGCGGAAGCCGCGGCCGCTCTTGCGACCCAGGTAGCCGGCCGTGACCAGGTGCTCCAGCAGCGGGGCGGGCGCGAAGCCCGGCTCGCGCAGCTCCAGGTAGAGCTCCCGCTGGATGGCCAGCGACACGTCCAGGCCGACCACGTCGAGCAGCTCGAACGGGCCCATCGGGTAGCCGCAGCCCAGCTTCATCGCGTAGTCGATGTCGTCGGCGGTGGAGTAACTGGCCTCCAGCATCTTGACCGCGTCGTTGAGGTACGGGAAGAGCAGCGCGTTGACGACGAAGCCGGACCGGTCGCCGCAGACCACGCCCGTCTTGCCCAGCGCGGCGCAGACGGCGCGGGCGGTGGCGGTCGTCTCGGCCGAGGTCCGGATGGTCTGCACGATCTCGACCAGCGGCATGACGGGGGCCGGGTTGAAGAAGTGCAACCCGACCACGTCGGCGGGCCGCTGGGTGGCCATCGCGACGTCGATCACCGGCAGCGACGAGGTGGTGGTGGCGAGCACGACGCCCGGCTTGCAGATCTCGTCGAGGCTGGCGAAGAGGGCCTTCTTGACGCTCAGCTCCTCCACCACGGCCTCGACCACGAGGTCGACGTCCGCGAGGTGCTCCAGGGTGGCCGACCAGTTGATCCGGCCGAGCGCGGCGTCCCGGTCGGTCTCGCTGACCTTGCCGCGCACCACGCCCTTGTTGAGCGAGGTCTTGACCGCTTCGCAGACCTTCGCGGACTTCTCCGCGCCCCGGGTCACCGAGACGACCTCGTAGCCGGCCTTGGCGAAGACCTCGATGATCCCGGTGGCCATCGTCCCGGAGCCCACCACGCCCACCTTCGCGATAGCGCGCGCGCCGTCGGCCAGCGCCGGCTCCGCGGCCACGGGCGTCCGCTCGTCCGGTACGACCTTCGGGGAGCCCGGCCGCTCGTAGGTGTAGAAGCCCCGGCCGGACTTGCGGCCGAGCAGCCCGGCGGTGACCATCTGCTTGATCAGCGGCACCGGGGCGTGCCGGCGGTCCCGGCCGCCGCGCCGGTACATGGTGTCCAGGATCTCGTACGCGGTGTCCAGGCCGATCAGGTCCATCAGCGCCAGCGGGCCCATCGGCAGGCCGCAGCCGAGCTTCATGGCCGCGTCGATGTCCTCGCGGGTGGCGTAGCGCGACTCGAACATGCCGACGGCGTGGTTGAGGTAGCCGAAGAGCAGCGCGTTGGCGATGAATCCGGCGCGGTCGTTGATGGTCACGTCGACCTTGCCGAGCCGCTCGCAGAGCGCCTCCACGTCGGCGACCACGTCGGCGGAGGTGACCACCGTCCGGACCACCTCGACGAGCTTCATGACCGGGGCCGGGTTGAAGAAGTGGATGCCGATCACCTGGTTGGGCCGGCTGGTGGCGACGGAGATCTCGGTGACGCTCAACGACGAGGTGTTGGTGGCGAGGATCGCCTCGGGCTTGCAGACCCGGTCCAGCTCGGCGAAGATCCGCTGCTTGAGGTCCAGGTGCTCGGGCACCGCCTCGATGACGAGGTCCACCGAGTGCAGCGCGTCCAGCCCGACCTGCCAGTGGACCCGGCTCAGCAGCGCGTCCCGGTCCGCCTCGGCGAGCTTGCCCTTGGTCACGGCCCGGTCCGTCGAGCCGGTCAGGGTGGCCCGGCCGCGCTCCAGCGCGCCCTCGGAGATCTCGACCGCGACGACGTCGACGCCGTTGCGCGCGAATACCTCGACGATGCCGGCACCCATGGTGCCCAGACCCACAACGCCCACGCTGGTGAACTCGCGCGCCACGACCGGCCTCCCCAATGCTCCGCACAGCCGCGTGAACGGCCACTAAGGTTATGCGCGCGAGTCTGCCACGTGACGTTCGGTTGTCGAGACGCGGTGGGGTATTTCACGAGCGGCGCGGCCCGTCGGCCCGCCCGTCGTCAGGCCGCCCCGCCGGTCAGCCGGAGCAGTTCGGCGACGAACTCGGCCGGCCGCTCCAGGTGCGGGCTGTGCCCACAGCCGGGCAGCAGCACCTCCCGGTACGCGCCACCGGCCGCCGCGTACCGCTCCAGCACCGCCCGGGTCTGCCCCACCATCGGCTGCGCCGGGCAGGCATCCGCCCCCGGCCAGCCCGGCACCGCGCCGAGCGAGCCCAGGTGGGCCAGGTCGAACAGCGAGGTGTCCGAGACGATCACGTCGGCGTCCCCGTGGATCCAGGTGACCGGCGGCTTGCCGGCGACGGCCACGAGTTCGTCGGCGACCCGGAAGTACGCCGGGGAGAGCGCGTTGAGCACGCCGCGCCGGCCCGGAGCGGTGCCGGGCCAGTTCGTCGAGTCCACCGCCGTGCCCGGGTAGTTGTCGTCGCCCGTCGCGGTGGTGAGGAGGGTGTCCAGCAGCAGTTCCTCGTCGTCGCCGAGCGAGGCCGGGTCCGCCACGTAGGTGGCCCGCAGCACGTTGCGCGGGCTGGCCTGGCTGTCCGCGCCCCGGTCGCCGGCGGCCAGCCGCTTGACGAACTCCTGGTTGGCCGTGCCCGCCCCGGTGCCGGCGAAGCCGGACGTGGTGGGGGTGCCGGCCAGGTCCCGGGTGCCCCCGTAGCCGTACGGCGAGACCGGCGCGGCGAGCAGCAACGCGGCCACCCGGTCGGGGTGGTCGACCAGCAGCCGCATGGCCACTCCCCCGCCCAGCGAGTGCCCGACGACCACCGGCCGGGCGCCGGGCGCGAACAGGGACGGCTCGTCCAGCAGCGCGGCGAGGTCGTCGGAGAAGTCGGTCAGCCCCCGGGTCGCGTCCACCGGGGCGGTGTCGGTGTACCCGTAGCCCCGCAGGTCGGGCGCGACCACCCGGAGGATGTCCGGCAGCCGCCGCACCAGCGGCTCCCAGAACGCCGCGGACGAGCAGTTGCCGTGGATCAGCAGCACGGGCACGCCGTCCGGCGGCCCGGCCACCCGCACCGCCTGGGTGATCCCGTTCGCCGACACCAGCTGCTGTCCGGTCTCCATCCGCGGCATGCTGCCACGACGCCCCGGCCGCGTCCATGGGTCCTCCCGCCATGTTCCCTGGTCGGGAAGTGTGCGGCGACAGGTCAGGACGGGGCGGACCCCAGCGCGCCCACCGGCAGCGGCGGCACCGCGTCGGGACCCTGGAGGGCCGGCATCGCGGCCGACAGCGGCGGCGCCGGCTGGGCAGCCTGAAGGGCGGGGGTCACGAGGGGGTCGGCGCCCGGGAGGGCCGGGGTCGCGATCGGCAGCGGCAGCGTCGGGCGGTGGTCCCGGCGCGGCTGGCCGAAGCTGAGCCCCACCGGATCGGTCCGCGCCACGCCCGGGTCGAAGAGGCGCAGCTCGGTGCGCCCGAGCCGGATCACGTCCCCGTCGGCCAACTGCTCCACGCCGGTGATCCGCCGGTCGTTCAGCCAGGTGCCGTTGGTCGAGCCCAGGTCCGCCAGGCAGGCGCCCTCGTCCGTCAGCCAGACCTCGGCGTGCCGGCGGCTCAGGTGCGCGTCGGGCACGACGATGTCGGCGGTCGGCACCCGACCGATCACCTGCCGCACCGGGCCGACCCGGAAACTCAGCCCCCGCATCGCCCCACCCGCCACCGTCAGCAACGGCATCAGTTCCGGACGCTCCTCCATGGACAGTCAGCCCCCCACACCGCGCGGTCACCCCGCGCGTCAGCCTGCCACCACACGGTAGTCGCCCTCGACCGCCGGGCGGTCACCTCCACGCCCCCGGCCGGACACCTCCCGTTCGCCGGTTCGGCGTCCACCGGCTGACAAAGACCGCGAACAAGTCCCGGCCGGCCGGACACCCGGCCACGTCCACGGAATCGGGCACCACCGCGTTCAACGAGACCGGGCGGCGGGCCATGACCTCTTCCGTACGGGCGGCCCGGCGGACCGGAACCAGCGGGCGCGCCACCCTACCGGCGAGTAATCCTCAGGTCTAGACTTCCGTCATGACGGCTGTGCATGCCCCGGGAACCCCGGTCATCGAGGACGGTCGGCTGGTGTCGACGAGCCCGGCGACCGGCGCGGAGGTCGGTCGCCTGCCGGTGGCGACCGCCGAGGACGTCGCGCGGGCGGTCGACCGCGCCCGGCCGGCCGGCGAGTGGTGGGCCGGGCTCGGCTTCGCCGCGCGCAGGGAGCGGCTGCTGCGGTGGCGGGCCCTGCTCGCCCGGCGGATCGAGGAGCTGGCCGAGCTGGTGCACGCCGAGGGCGGCAAGCCGTTGGCCGACGCCATCGTGGAGATCGTCAGCGCCGTCGAGCACGTCGACTGGGCGGCCCGCAACGCCCGCCGGGTGCTGGGCCCCCGCCGGGTCCGCTCGCGGCTCGTCCTGGCCGAGTTCTCCGCCCACCTCGAATACCAGCCGCACGGCGTGATCGGCGTGATCGGGCCGTGGAACTATCCCGTCTTCACCCCGATCGGCTCCGTCGCGTACGCGCTCGCGGCCGGGAACGCGGTGGTGCTGAAGCCCAGCGAGTACACCCCCGCCGTCGGGCAGTGGCTGGTCGACACGTTCGCCGAGGTGGTGCCGGAGCACCCGGTGTTCACCGCGGTGCACGGGCTCGGCGACGTCGGCGCCGCACTCTGCCGCTCCGGGGTGGGCAAGGTGGCCTTCACCGGCTCGTCCGCCACCGCCAGGAAGGTGATGGCGGCCTGCGCCGAGTCGCTGACGCCCGTGCTGCTGGAGGCGGGCGGCAAGGACGCGATGATCGTCGACGCCGACGCCGACCTGGACGCCGCCGCCGAGGCGTGCGTCTGGGGCGCGCTCACCAACGCCGGCCAGACCTGCATCGGCATCGAGCGGGTCTACGCGGTCGAGCCGGTCTTCGACGCCTTCGTCGGGAAGGTGGTCGAGCGGGCCGGCCGGTTGACCGTCGGCCCCGACGACGCCGACATCGGCCCGATCACCATGCCGAGCCAGCTCGACGTGATCCGCCGGCACATCGACGACGCGCTGGCCCGGGGCGGCCGGGCGGCGCTGGGCGGCGCCGACGCGGTGCAGCCGCCGTACGTGCGCCCGACCGTGCTGGTGGACGTGCCGGAGGACTCACTCGCCGTACGCGAGGAGACCTTCGGCCCGACCCTGACCGTCAACCGGGTCCGCGACGCCGACGAGGCCGTCGCCCGGGCCAACGCCCTGTCGTACGGCCTGGGGGGTTCGGTCTTCGGCCGGCGGCGCGCGGTGGCGATCGCCCGGCGGCTGCGCTCGGGGATGGCGTCGGTCAACTCGACGCTGACCTTCGCCGGGATGTCCACGCTGCCGTTCGGCGGCGTCGGCGACTCCGGCTTCGGCCGCATCCACGGCGAGGACGGGCTGCGCGAGTTCAGCCGCGCCAAGGCGATCACCCGCCGGCGGGCCCGGTCGCTGCTGGCCTCCACGACCTTCGAGCGGACGCCGGCCGACGTCGCCCGGCTCGTCAGGGCCATCAAGACGATGTACGGCCGGTGAGCCACGGGGCGGGGGGCGTCAGAAGAGGGTGAGTTCGTCCCGCTCGATGCCGCGCAGCTTGTCGTAGTCCACGACGACGCAGCGGATGCCCCGGTCCGTGGCGAGCACCCTGGCCTGCGGCTTGATCTCCTGCGCGGCGAACACCCCGGCGACGGGCGCGAGCAGCGGGTCGCGGTTCATCAACTCCAGGTACCGGGTGAGCTGCTCCACGCCGTCGATCTCGCCGCGCCGCTTCACCTCCACCGCCACGGCACCCTGGTTGGCGTCCCGGCAGAGCAGGTCCACCGGGCCGATGGCCGTCATGTACTCCCGGCGGACCAGCGTGAACCCCTCGCCGAGCGTCTCCGGGTTGGCCGCCAGCAACTCCTGGAGGTGCGCCTCCACGCCGTCCTTGCGCAGGCCCGGGTCGACGCCCAGCTCGTACGACGTGTCCTGGAAGATCTCCTCCAGGGTGATCCGCAGCTCCTCGCCGGCCTTGTTGACGACCCGCCAGACACCGGGGGCCTCCTCCAGCCGGCAGGGCGGGCTCATCCAGTTCAGCGGCTTGTACGCCCGGTCGTCGGCGTGGATCGACACCGATCCGTCCGCCTTCACCATCAGCAACCGGGTGGCCGGCGGCAGGTGGGCCGAGAGCCGTCCGACGTAGTCCACCGAGCATTTCGCAATCACCAACCGCACCCGACGAGGGTAGCCGAGGCCCCAGCCCGCGCCACCGAGCGGCACTGGCGTGGCGGTGGGATGCTGAGACGGTGCTCGAAGTTCTCACCGGTACCGGCCTCGCCGCCTCAGCGGGGCTGAACGCCTACATCCCCCTGCTCACCATGGGGTTGCTGGCCCGCTACACCAGCCTGATCGACCTGCCCGCCGGCTGGCATTGGCTCGGCAACGGCTGGGTGCTCGCGATCCTGGCGGTGCTGCTGGTCATCGAGGTCGTGGCCGACAAGGTGCCCGTGGTCGACCACGTCAACGACGTGGTGCAGACCGTGGTCCGGCCCACGGCGGGTGGCCTGGCCTTCGGCGCGGGCTCGTCGTCGGAGACGGTGACGGTGAGCGACCCGGGGAGCTTCTTCTCCTCCCACCAGTGGGTCCCGGTGGTGACCGGGGTGCTGATCGCCCTCGGCGTGCACCTGCTGAAGTCCGCCGCCCGACCGGTCGTCAACGCGACCACGGCCGGCGTCGGCGCCCCGGTGGCCAGCACCGCCGAGGACGCCACCAGCGTGGTCATGTCGGTGGTGGCGATCATCCTGCCGGTGCTGGTACTGGCGTTCCTGCTCGGGCTGGTCCTCTTCGTCGTCTGGTTCGTGCGCCGCCGGTCCGACCGACGCCGCGAACGTCAGGCGGCCCGGGCCGCCGGCTTCCGCGTCTGACCCTCGTACGCACCGACGGCCGGCCACCCCGCGTGGGGTGCCGGCCGTCGTCGGTGGTCGAGATGTGCCGCTGGCCGGCGCCCGTGTCGGGTGCCGGCCAGCGTTCCCCCTTGTGGTGGAAAGTCTGTCTCTGTGTGTCAGTTGTTCCAGTGCTTGGCGACGAGGTCGGCGGCCTGCTGTTCCCACTGGGCGTAGTGGTCGGGGTACGCCGACACCTGCACGGTCTGCGCGGCCTCGGTCAGGGGCATGT
>NZ_JBVJGT010000016.1:0-122356 GCF_055587185.1 Micromonospora sp. NPDC048040
CCACCACCCGGACAGCCTGACGACACCACGCCGCCCGGACCAGCACCCCGCGCGGCGCGTCGTCACGGGGCAAACGTTGCCTGATGCGGCACTAGCGGGCACGACAGCCGGTCCTGCCGGGCTCCAGGTGTCGTCGACAGGAGGCAGCCCGGGATCGCTGGGTAGGCGGCGTCGTCCAACGGGCGATCCCGGACTGCCGTGCTAGATCGGCTGCGTCACGACCATGCGCCGGCCGCGGCAGCCCTCGCGGCGTAGGTGTCGAAGTCGATCGGGTCGCGGCCGAGGAGTCGCCGCACCGCGTCGGTCGGCTCGGCGAGATACCCGGCGCGCATCCCCGCGAACATGGCGTTGAGCGCCGTCGCGTCGGCCGTCGAGTAACCCTCGGCGAGCAGTTCGGCCCGGTACTCCTCCGGCGTCAACTCCACGTACCGGATGGATCGGCCGGCCGCCCTGGCGATCGTCGTCACCGCCTCGGCGAAGGTGAGCGCGTGGCGGCCTGACAGCTCGTACACCTGCCCGTGATGGCCGTCCTCGGTCAGCAGAGTCGCGGCGACGTCGGCGATGTCCTGGGCGTCGATGAAGGGCTCCGGCGTGGCGCCCATCGGCAGGGCCAGGCGGCCGTCGGCAAGCGGCTGGCGCCACAGGTCCTCGTCGAAGTTCTGGTTGAAGTTGTTCGGGCGGATGATCGTCCACTCCGCGCCGGAGTCGCGCACGGCCTGCTCCGCGGCCACCATGCTCGGCGAAAAATCCCCGTCGATCTTGTCGATCCCGCGTCCCGAGAGCGCCACGAGCCGGCCGACGCCCGCCTTCACCGCCCGCGACACGAAGTCGTCAGCCATCCCGGGGTCCGCCGGAGCGATGAGATAGACCGCCGACGCTCCCTCCACGGCCGGCCGCCAGGTGGTCGGCTGCGTCCAGTCGAATCGCACCTCGCCGGAGCGGGAAGCCGCCCGTACGCGCGCGCCCGCCGCCCGTAGCGCGCGCACCAGCCGGCGTCCGGTCTTCCCGGTTCCCCCGATGACGAGGATCTCGTTCGTTTCTTTCGTCATGGCCACGAGTCAACCGGCCCGACCGCCGGCCGGACATGGCTGGTCGTACGCCGGGCATGCGTGATCGTCCGCGCCCTATCGTGAAGGGATGGACCCGTTCGACAGCCTGCTGCGGGACGTACGCGCGGAGGGTGCCGCCTTCGGCCGGTCGGTGCTGTCACCGTCGTGGGCGCTGCGGTTCACCGACGGCGCGCCCCTGACGCTCTGCGTGCCGCTGCGTGGCGAGGGCTGGATCGTCCACCCGGAGAGCGACAAGCCACTTCTGGTACGGGTCGGCGAGGCCGTCGTGGTGCGGGGACCGGAACCGTTCGTCTTCTCCGCCGAGCCCCGGTCGACCTTCCGACCGGACGAGCTGCGGGAGGTCAGCTGTGGCCAGTCACCGGTGGCCCAGCCACCGGACACCGGCCCGGCCGAGCAGATGGTGCTGCTGGCCGGGGCGTACCACGTCCGGAGCCAGGCGCCGCAGCGGCTGCTCGGAGTGCTCCCGCCGGTGCTGGTCGTACCGGATGAACACGACTGTTCATCGCTCCGTGACTTTCTGGACTTCCAGCTCGGCGGGTGCCGCCCGGGTCGGCAGATCGTGCTGGACCGTCTGCTGGACTGGCTGCTGGTCTGCACGATCCGGGACTGGTTCGACCAGCCGGGCGCCGAGGCCCCCCGGTGGTATCGGGCGCTGAGCGACGGCACGGTGGGCTCGGCGCTGCGCGCCATGCACGACGCCCCGGGTGAGCCGTGGACGCTCGCCTCCCTGGCCGCCCGGGCCGGGGTGTCCCGCACGACGCTGGCCAAACGGTTCACCGAACTGGTGGGCGAGCCGCCGCTGACCTACCTGACCGACTGGCGAATGACACTCGCCGCCGACATGCTGGCCGAGACCACCGAGACGGTCGCCGCCGTGGCGCGCCGGCTCGGGTACGCGGACGCCTTCGGCTTCAGCGCGGCCTTCAAGCGGATCCACGGCGTGAGCCCCGGCAAGCACCGCATGCTCGCACAATCCCCGGCGGCGAGCAGTGAGCCGCCCCCGGGACAGGTCCCTCGACAAACCTCGCCCGCTGACGCGCACGACCAGCCGTCCCCTCATGGCAGCCGCTGACCAGCCCACCACGCCGCTGACCCCGTTCGGGATGCCGCTCGTGCGGTTCCTATAGTTCTCTCGGTGGCGACTCCATCAGTGTTGCAAGAGTCATTGCGCGATCCGGTGTTCTGGGCGCGGTACACCTTCGCCCACGAGGAGGGACCCGGGGCGGATCGGCTCGGTGACCTCGAAGACCTGCTGGACGACGACGATGACGATGCGGATGAGGATTCCGACGACTCGTCGCTCGACGTGGCCTTCGAGGTCGGCGACGGCCACCACGTCGTACTGAGCATGGACGCCTCGGCCGACTCCTACAGCCTGGAGGTCACCACCCCTGACTCGGCCGAGCCGGCCGAGCTCGGATGGGACGATCTCGCCCACTGGCACCCGTACGCGTTGCGCTGGTCCGAGCTCGACCTGATCTGCCGGGCGATCGCCGCGCGGGATCCGCAGCTGCAGCACCCCGGGGCGCCGTTGGCCCTGCTGTGCCGATTCGCCGCCGTCTTTGACGATGACGACGTGGACCAGGCCGTCGCCGCCGTCGACGAGGCATACGCCGCATTGCGCCCTCCGCACTGGGAGGGTTACTGGCCGTGCGGCGCCGACTGGCTCGACCGCGCCGACTTCCGTGGTGAGAACGTCACCTGGCAGCGGGACGAGGCCGGCGACCTGTGGGCCCAGCAGGACGACCGCCACGACGAACCCTTCTACAGCACCCGGCTAGGGCCGGATACCGGCACGGGCGACGGGTTTCCACACGCCCCGCTCCGGGCCGTGCTGAACGCTGCCGCGGCGACGGTGGGCGACGCGCGGCCGGACGGTGCCAGACGCACCCCTTGATCCACCCCGGTCACGGGTAGGGGCCGGGCGGGTGCCGACCGCCGTTGCCGCTGGTCGCGGGGTGGCGACTCCTGGTTTCCGTTTGGGTTGCGGAGCGCCAGGGATCAGCCGCTGCGAGGGGCGTACATGATGACGGCGACGCCGACGAGGCAGATGGCTGCGCCGATGATGTCGTAGCGGTCGGGGCGGAACTTGTCGACGACCATGCCCCAGGCGAGGGAGCCGGCGACGAAGACGCCGCCGTAGGCGGCGAGGACGCGGCCGAAGTTCGGGTCGGGTTGGAAGGTGGCGACGAAGCCGTAGAACCCGAGCGCGATGATTCCGGCCGCGATCCACAGCAGCCCTCGGTGCTCGCGCCAGCCCTGCCACACCAGCCACGCGCCACCGATCTCGGCGAGCGCGGCGAGCAGGAACAGCAGGATCGAGCGGGCGACGGTCATCCGTCGGACGGTAGCGGAAGCACCTCCCGGTCAGCAGGACGACCCACTCCGCTGGGCCGGTCGGGCGGGGTGCGGCGTGCGGCCGCGCGGGTGGTCAGGGATGGACCCGCCCGAGGAAGTCGCGTACGAGTGGGACCACCTCGTCGAGGTGCGTCTCCAGCAGCCAGTGCCCGCCGTCGAGCAGGTGCAGTTCCGCGTCGGGCAGGTCGCGCAGATAGGCGCGCGCGGCGCCCTCGGGCATGTAGCCGTCGTGCGGTCCCCAGACGATCAGCGTCGGCGGCTGGTGGTCGCGCAGGTACGCCTGCTGCCGGGGGAACCAGGCGACGGTGCTGCCCTGGTCGGCGAGGAGGCGGACCAGATTGGCGCGGCGCTGCGGGGTGGCGGCGGAAGCCGCGGCGAGTCGCCACAGGTCGGGGCTCACCCGGTCCCTGAGCCGGTCGGGCAGTTCGCCCAGGAACTCGCTGCGGAAGCCCTCCTCGCCGACCGCCGCGGCGAGGCGTTCCCGGCCCTCGTCGGTGGGGCTGCGCCAGAACTGCTTGAGCGGCTCGTACTTGGGGCCGTGCTGGTCGGGATAGATGTCGCCGTTCTGGATGACCAGGCCGGCGACCCGCTCCGGGGCGGACATCGCGAGGCGCAGCCCGAACTGGCTGCCGTAGTCCTGGAGGTAGATGACGTACCGGGTCAGGCCCAGCGTCTCGGCGAACCGGCGGAGCAGTTCGGCGTGGGCGTCGAAGGTGTACGCGAACCGGGCCGGGTCGGGTGCGTCGCTGTATCCGAAGCCGGGCTGGTCGGGCGCGATCGCCCGCCACCTGTCGCCGAGGGCGGGCAGGAGGTGACGGAACTGGAACGACGACGCGGGATAGCCGTGCGGCAGCAGCACCACCGGCGCGTCCGCCGGCCCGGCCTCCCGGTAGAAGATCCTGATCCCGTCGACGTCGACGGTCCTGTGGTGCACGGCGGCGTGGCCCACCATCGTCTCCTCACCGGGCGGTACGGGCGGCTCCTCTGACGGTGCCAGAAAACGATCCCGCGCGCAGGCGAGCCGGTGTCGGTAGGGCGCCGGGTCGCCGTGGCGCTCGCGGGAGGCGCTCCGGTGGCCGGTGCGGAGGTGGCGGGCAGGGTCCCGCCGGCGAGCGCGGTGACGACGGCGGGGATCCGACGTGGCACAGGGCCTCCACCAGTGGGGGCGGGGGACGGGCGCGACATGGCCGGGCGGTACGGCCCGCAGCACAGTCTTCTCGGGCCACCCGGTCCGGAGGTGCCGACCGTTCGGTCTGACGCACTGTCACCATGCCGACACACAAGTTGTGAGCATTTCCCGCGATCGATGTGCTGGCGCGGACCAGCGCCGTCGGTGACGGCCATCGGACGAACGAGGTGGCTCATGGTGGCTCTACGACGGCTGCTAGCCGTGGCGATCGCGACGGCGGTGACCGCCGCGATGGGGTTGGTGTGGACGGCGGCGCCCGCCCAGGCCGACGAGGCGTGGGAGAGCGCGTTGAAGAACCTGATGTCCCGCACGGCCACCTGGGCCGACGGCGGACTCTCCCAACTGGGGCTGCTCGGCCAGCCGCTGCCTCTGCTCGGCGTCAGCCCTGGCGCGCTCGTCGACGCCGACACGCTCGTGGACAAGGCGTCCGACGCGTTGGCCAGCGGCCTGACCAAGGACGACGTCGACCTCGGCGGCGGCACCCGGCTCACCAGCTCGGTGAGCACCAGCGGCGGCGACCACCTGCTGGACGTGCTGCTGACCACGAAGCGCGAAGTGGTCGACAAGGACCTCACCCTGGCCGGGGTGACGCTGGACAAGGCGGTCAGCGTCACCGGCTGGGCGACCCTCCATTTGCGGGCCCGGCACACCGCCGCCGGGGAGACCTACCTGGTGCGCGACGGGGACACCCCGCGCATCGACATCGACGCGGCGGCGCGGCTGCGCGCCGACCTCGACCAGGCCACCGCCTCGGTCGGCATCCTCGGGGTCACGCTGACCGCCGGCAGCACCCTCTCCGCGCGTACCCATCTCAAGGTCACCATGACCGACCCCAACGGCGACGGCCGGCTCGCCTTCGACACGGCCGCCGGCGCGAACACCGGCGAACTCGGCGCGGCGGGCTCCCTCGCCGGCCTGGTGCAGGTGGCCCTCGACAACTCCGGCGGTGGGAAGATCTCCGACACCGAGACCGAGCCCGGCCCCGGCTCGGTGCACGGCGTGGTCAAGCTCGGGGCGGCCGTCTCCGGCGCGCCCTTCGCGCTGCCCGCCGTGGCGGCGACCGTGAACGTCGACTGGAACGACATCTCCGTCGGCACCCCCACGGTGACCACCACCGGCCTGGACGAGACGATCGCCAAGTTCCGCAACATGAGCCCGCTGGACCTGGCCTCCGGGCTCGCGCAGCTCGCCACCCTGCTCAGCGGCGTGCAACAGAGCGGCCCGGCCGGCAACCTCAACCTGCCCTTCCTGCGCGGCACGTTCGCCGACGCCGTGAAGGTCAACGAGAAGCTCACCGACTTCCTCCGCAAGTACGTCCACCCGCGGCCGGACGACCCGCAGTTCGACCCGGCCACTGACGACCCGGCCCTGGCCGGACAGCCGAAGTTCAGCTCCATCCAGCAGTTGCTCGCCCTGCTTGCCGCCGAGGGGCTGCCGGTGGACAACCTCTCCTTCGACAACGACAAGCTGGTGTTCCGGGTCAAGCTGGAGCGGGAGTCCACGGTGGAGGTCCCGCTCGACCCGGGTGCCGCGGAGCTGTCCGGGCGCGGGGCGACGTTCACCGCCAAGGGCTTCAGCGTCACCGGCAGCCGGTTCACGCCCGGCCAGCTGGTCGGCCAGCGGGTGGTGGCCGGCACCTCCGCCGGCACCGTCGCCGCCAACACCGCCAACTCCGTCACCCTCACCCAGGACTGGATCGGCGGGCAGCCGCCGAACGACAGCGTGTGGGTGATCAGCGGCTCCAGCCCGAACATCGGCGCCGTCGAGCTGGCCGGCACGCTGACCAAGCCGGTCGGCGGCGACAGGAAGGTCGGCCTGCGGGCGGCGAACGCGCAGGCCAGCTTCGCCAAGGTGAAGCCCCGTTACAGCGCGTCCGTGACGCTCGTGCTCGACCTGCGCAACGACCTCGGCAGCCCGGAGGCGAACGCCGACCGGGTGCTGCTGCGTACCGACCCGGCGACGCCGCTGTTCGCCGCCGACTTCCCGATCACCACCGGGGTGGACTTCTTCGCCACCGCCGGCTTCCTCAAGGTCAAGCTGGCCGGCGACCTCGCCGTCGGACCGGCCGCCGCCGGCGAGCGGATGCTCCAGGTCAGCTTCAAGCAGGCGCAGGACCTCAGCCTCGGCACGCTCTTCGAGCGGTTGAAGTCCGACCCGGGGAACCTGCTGGCCGTGTCGTCGTCGGTGAAGACCACCGGCCGGGTCACGGTCAGCGTGCCCGGCGCCACGGGCGCCCTCGGCGAGGGCATCGGCGTCGACGTGAGCTGGACGGCCGGTGGGCAGCCGGTGGTCGACACCTCGGCGCTGTCCGAACTGTTCGCCGTCGACTTCAACCCCGACGACCCGAAGGCGCTCTTCGCGGTCGTCGTCGAGGCGCTGCGGCTGATCAACGTCGCGCTGTCCCAGCCCGGCGGCAGCGGCCCGCTGGACAAGGAGATCCCGCTGCTCGGCCGCTCCGCGCGGCAGCTGCTCGGCGCCGACGAGAGCGGCGTCGGCAAGGACGTCACGTTCGTTGCCGACGGGGCGAACTTCCTGCTCAAGGACGCCTCCCGCGACGGCGACTCCGGCTTCGACGCCCGGCTCGAGGGCCGGACCGTCGTGATCGGCAGCAAGGCGTACCGGGTACTGAAGCAGATCGACGGGCAGACCCTGCGCGTCGACGCGGCCGGTACGCCGAAGCCGGCCGACGGCAGCGCGTACGCCCTGCGCCCGGAGTTGGCCGACGCGCTGGACAAGCTGCTCGCCTCGCCCCCCGACAACCTCCAGGACGCCCTCGACAAGCTCAACGCGGCGATCGGCGAGGACAGCGGGATCAGCTTCACCCTGGACCAGCGCGAGGGCGGACCGTTCCTGCGCCTCGGGCTGGACTGGAAGCGCAAGTTCCACACCGGCGGGCCGCTCAACTTCGCCTGGGACGCCCACCGCGAGCTGATCACCCTGGACAGCTCCGGCACGTTCGCGGTCGACGTCGACGCCCGGGCGCAGCTCGGCCTGCTGCTGCCCCTGCGGCTGAACGCCGCGCCGCTGCTGGACCGCAGCTCCTCGGCCAGCGTCACCGTCGCGGGCGGGGTCACCGACGCGGCGATCGCCGCGCGGGTCGGGCCGCTCGCCCTCGACCTCGGCAAGGCTCCGGACTTCGCCACCGTGAAGGCCAACCTGAGCGTCGGCCTCGACGGCCTGACGGAGGACGGGCCGATCACCGGCCTGCTCGGACTGACGCCGAAGTTCACCACCGCCGGCGTCGACTGCGGCGACGGGGTCGGCGGCGCGGACGTGCCGCTCTGTGCGAAAGCGCCGCTGTTCGTCAACAACTGCGACCCGGCCGACGACACCAACCTGCTCACCTTCACCGTCGGCCTGGACCTGACGCCCACGGCCGGCACCCCGAACCTCGACTCCTGCTTCGCCAACCTGTCGCTCAAGCTCACCGACTTCAACGTCGGTATCGACGGGTACCTGGCCAAGGTCGAGGAGGCGCTGCGGCTGGCCAGCTTCGACGGCAAGCTGCCCCTGGTCGGCGACGACCTGCAGCAGGGCCAGCGCTTCGTCGCGCAACTGCGTGAGGACGTCAAGGCCGCGATCGGGCCGGTGCTGGCCAACGCCACGCTCGACAGCGCGGGTGTGCAGGCGGCCCTCAACGAGGTGCTCGCCGACCTGGACCCGGGCGTGAGCGCGGTGGTCAGCTGCCGCAGCGGCGTCACGGCGCCCTGCGCGCCCGAGGACTTCCAGGCGATCCGGATCAAGCTCACCACCTCCAAGGGCGCACCCTCGGCAGCCGACGGGTGCAAGGACGCGAGCGCGTCCGACGAGTGCCTCAAGCTCAACGTGCCGCTCGACCTGGGCATCCCCGGCCTGTCGCTGAAGGCGAAGAAGGGCGCCCCGGACGGCATCCAGGCCAAGCTGGGCTGGAAGCTTCACCTGGACCTGGTCCTGGACCGGGACGAGGGCTTCTACGTCCCCACCCACGACGGGGACACCTCGCCCGAGGTGCAGGTCGGCG
This sequence comes from Micromonospora sp. NPDC048040, assembly GCF_055587185.1. Taxonomy (NCBI): domain Bacteria; kingdom Bacillati; phylum Actinomycetota; class Actinomycetes; order Micromonosporales; family Micromonosporaceae; genus Micromonospora; species Micromonospora sp. NPDC048040. The sequence goes on from NZ_JBVJGT010000016.1 coordinate 8,618, forward strand.
CCCAGTTCGACATGACCGGCGACCTCGCCGCCCAGCTCGCCTTCATCCAGGTGAAGGCGACGAAGCGGGCCACCGACCCGCTGGTGAAGGCGTACTTCGGCATCGACCTGAAGGGCTCTCCGGGGGAGAAGAGCTGCTTCGACCCCACCGTCACCGCCGACTGCACGGCCAACCCGGACGACCGGCTGACCCTGGCCGAGTTCGCCGACCTGGGTTCGCTGCTCGCCACCGACCTCACCGCCGAGGTCAAGATCGACTGGAAGCTGGCGGCGGCGGTGGACACCGGTGGCGAGGACTCCGCGCTGCCGGGCATCAGCGCCACCTTCGGCCTGCAGTGGGGCCTGAAGCACAAGCGGGGTGGGCTCACCGCCACGGGCGACGGCGTCACCACGCCGCTGAAGGTGACGTTCACCGACATCGCCCTGGACGCCGGCGCCTTCTTCGACAAGATCCTCAAGCCGGTGGTGGAGAAGCTCAAGGCCGTCACCGGGCCGCTGCAGCCGGTCATCGACACCCTGTACGCGCCGATCCCTGTGCTGTCGGACCTGTCGAAGGCCACCGGCGGCCCCGACATCACCCTGGTCTGGCTCGCCAAGACCTTCAGCACCCTCAACGGCGGTCCGAAGCTCGACTTCATCGACACCGTCCGCGCCGTGGTCACCTTCATCAACCGGATACCCGACTGCGACTCGGGCTGCTCCATCCCGCTCGGCGGGTTCAAGATGGACAGCGCCAAGGCGTTGACCACGGAGGCCTCCCCGGCCTCGGCCGAGAGCCTGATCGACCGCACCTCCGAGTACAACCCGGCCTCGGGCGCGCAGGTGAAGGCGAAGGTCGACGAGGCCGCCGGCGACGACGGCGAGAAGCTGTTCACCCCGGCCGCCGACGGCAGGAGCAACGCCCAGAAGACCGGCTTCAGCTTCCCGATCTTCGACAACCCGGGCTCCCTGTTCGGGCTGCTGCTCGGCCAGGACGTCGAGCTGATCAGCTTCGACTCGGGACCGCTGGAGTTGGGCTTCAGCTGGCGGCAGTCCTTCGGCCCGGTCTACGCCCCGCCGCCGGTCTTCGTCACGCTGTCCGGCAGCGCCTCGGTGACCGCCCGGTTCATCGCCGGCCTGGACACCGCCGGCATCCGGCACGCGGTCGAGGCGGCCACCGACGGCACGGCCGTCGACGCGGTGAGCCTGCTCGACGGGCTGTACTTCAAGACCGCCGACAGCAGCGGCAAGGCCGTCCCGGTGGTCACCCTGCGCGGTGAGATCGCCGCCGGGGCCGAGGTGAGCGTGCTGATCGTCAAGGTCGGCATCGAGGGCGGCATCCAGCTCACCGTCGGCTTCAGCTGGAACGACCCGAACAACGACGGGAAGTTCCGCACCAGCGAGTTCCTCCAGGCGCTCCTGGTCAACCCGATCTGCCTGTTCACCACCAGCGGGCGGCTCTCGGTCTTCCTGCGGGTCTACGTCACCATCGACCTGTTCCTGTTCAAGAAGAAGTTCGCCTTCACCCTGGTCGACGCGACGCTGCTCGACTTCCGGGCCCAACCGGACTGCTCCCCGCCGCCACCGGAACTCGCCGGCACCGTCGGGGACACCCTGGTCGTCTTCGCCGGCAAGTTCGGCACCAAGGACCAGCGCGGCGACAAGGCGTGGGACAACGGCGCCGACACCTACGCCGGTGACGTGGTCAAGGTGTACGCGCTGCACTACGCCGACGCGGACACCCCGGGCGCCACGGACGACTTCGACGGCTTCGCGGTGGAGGCCCTGGGCCGCCGGCAGGAGTTCCTCGACCCGGCCCTGACCCGGGTGGTCGTCGACGGGCGCGGCTACGAGGTCGCCGACCCGGACAAGACGTCCCTGTCGGTGCTGCTCCTCGGTGACGGCGACAGCAGCGGCGACGGCACCAGGACCTCCGCGTTCGACAAGACCGCGGTGGTGCTCGGCTCCGACGGCAAGGACCGGATCCGCACCGGGACCGGGCCGGCGTACGTGGACGGCCGCGGCGGCGACGACGTGATCGTCACCGCCGAGGCGGCCGGTACGGTCAGCCGGGTCGCCGGCGGCGCCGGGCAGGACAGCATCACCACCGGCGACGGCGACAACGTGGTCGCCGGCGACAGCGGCCTCGGCGGCACCGACCGGGGCGCCACCACCGTGCGAACCGGGGCCGGCGACAAGACCCTCAACGGGCTGGTCGACTGGACCACGCTGACCGCCCCGACCGCCGACCACGCCGGCGGGGACGACCACGTCACCGTCGGGCACGGCGCCAGCACCGTCTACGGCAACGGCGGCGACGACGTGCTCGGCGTGCTCGTCGACGACCGGCCCAACGGCGCGAACACGCTGGTCGGCGGCCCCGGCGCGGACACCGTCAACGGCGGCCGGGGCGACGACACCATCCACACGTACGACACCGACGTCCCCGCCGACGCGGACCAGGCCGGCACCGGCGACGCCGGGCTGGTCAACCAGGTCGACACCGGTGCCGGCCAGGACGTCGTGCACGGCAGCGCCGGCGTGGACCTGGTCGTCTCGCACTCGGCGAACGGCCAGACCGGCCGCGTCTACGGCTACGGCGGCGACGACGTGCTGGTCGGCGGCTACGGCACCGACGAGCTGTTCGGCGGCCCCGACGAGGACTACGTGATCGCCGAGCCCTCCCAGGTCGGCGAGCCGGACGGGTCGGACGGCTACGGTCCGTTCCGCCAGGTCACCCACGAGCCGCTGCCGGCGGGCACGCAGTCGCAGACCAAGCTGCTCGTCGGCGGACCCGGCAGCGACCACGTGATCGGCGGCGACGGCGGCGCGACCGTCTTCGGCGACCGGCACCTGCCCGCCGAGACCTGCGCCGACGCCACCCTCGCCGACGCTCAGCCGGCCCCCGCCGACCAGGGCGCCCCTGACCTCATCCTCGGCGGCGCCGGGGTCGAGGTGGTCTCGGCCGGTGGCGGCGACGACCGGGCCGACCTGGGCGGCGGCGACGACCGCGCCTGCGGTCAACTCGGCGACGACACCCTGCACCTCGGCGGCGGCGCCGACCGGGCCTGGGGCGCGGCGGGCGTCGACCAGCTGCACGGCGACGACGGCGACGACCTGCTCTTCGGCAACGCCGGCGACGACGGCCTCTTCGGCGACGCCGGCGCGGACACCGCCGAGGGCAACGCCGGCGGCGACCAGGTCTTCGGTGGTCGCGACGGCGACGTGCTCTACGGCGGTGGGCGCACCGCCGGCGCGGCCGACGGTGGAGACCGCCTCTACGGCGAGGAGGGGACGGACCGGATCGTCGGCGACAACGGCACCCCGCGCGTCGGCGACGTCGGGCCCTACCCGCTGGACCTGGCCGGCGACGTTGCCGGGGCCGGCGCCGGGGACGTGATCTCCGGCGGCGGGGACGACGACCTCGCCTACGGCGGGCTCGGCGACGACCGGATCAACGGCGACGGCGGGCACGACCGGTTGGAGGGCAACAACGGCGCCGACCTGGTCCACGGCGACCACGGCCGGGACGAGATCGTCGGCGGCTCCGGCCAGGAGCCGGTTGCCGGCACGGGCCGGCCCGACGTCGGCGACCAGCTCCACGGTGACGGCGACAGCGACCTGATCGCCGGGGACAACGCCCGCTTCGTGCCGGCGGACGCCGACGCGACCCGGGTGACCCAGGGCCGGGCCGGGCCGCCGCGCAAGGTCACGCTGCTCGACCTCGGATTCACCCCGGCGGCCGGCACCAGCGGCGGCGACCTGATCTTCGGTGGGGACTCCGACGACGTCATCTTCGGCCAGGGCGGGCCCGACCGGGTGCACGCCGACGGCGGCGCCGACTTCGCCGAGGGCGGCCCCGGCGCCGACTGGGTCGAGGGCAACCACGGCGACGACGACCTCGTGGGTGGTTCCAGCACCGCGTACGACGGAACCGGGGCGGCCACCACGGGCCAGCCGGACACCGCGGACGCCGTCTTCGGCGGCCCCGGGTCCGACGCCGTCATCGGCGACAACGGCGCGGTGCTGCGCCCGCTCGCCGGTGAGCAGCCGACCTCGGCGACGGTCCGGGTCGGTGCCGGCGGTGCCCTGTTCGGCCCGCGGATCGTGGTGCTGCTGGACCGGGCGGCGGCCACCGCCGGCCGGTACGGCGACGACCGGATCAGCGGCGGCGACGGCGTCGACACGCTCTGGGGTCAGGACGGCGACGACGCCCTGACCGGTGACGGCGACGGCGACTACCTGGAGGGCAACGGCGGGGCGGACGTCCTGCGTGGGGACAGCGCCCTCGGCGCGGCGGGACGGACCACTGTCGCCCCGCTGCCCGACCCGGGCTGGCCGGGCGACCCGGCGGCCGTGGCCGACCTGGTCGGCGACGGCGCGCCGGCAGGGCAGGACGACCTGATCGGCGGCAGCTCGGCCCCGGGCTTCCGGGACACCGGGGACGTGATGGAGGGCAACGGCGCCGACGACGTGCTCCTCGGCGACAACGGGTCGCTGCTGCGGACGGTGACCGTGGTCCAGGGCAGCCCGACCGAGCGGGTCTACACCGAGCGGTATCCGACCGGCGTCGTGCCGGCCGACGCCACCCGGGCCCGCACCCACGATCCGGCCCTGCCCGGCCCGTCCACCCGGTTCTGCACCACCGCCCAGGCCACGTGCGAGCCGGCCGGCGCGTTCGGCGGCGACCAGCTCTACGGCGACGCCGGCAACGACGGCGTCTGGGGCCAGGACGGCGACGACACGATCCGCGGCGGCGACGGCGACGACGACCTCCTCGGTGAGCTCGGCGCCGACACCCTGTACGGCGACGACGGCCGGGACGCCATCCTCGGCGACCGGGGCGGCGTGGTGAGCCAGTACCTCAACCCCGACGACGTGGCGGCGCTGGGCTTCACCACCACGCTGTCGTCGGTGCCGCAGGAGACGTACACCGGATTTCGGGCCGGTGCCTACGACCGGCGCGTGGATCTGTTGCACGACACCGACGGGGACGCCTGGATCGGCAGCTCCACCTCGGCGCCGATGCCGCACTCGGGGTTGACCGCCGGCGCGGGGGACCGCGTCCGGGGCGGCGCCGGGGCGGACAACATCCACACCGGGTTCGGTGACGACGTCGCCAACGGCGACAGCGGAGGCGACGAGCTGTTCGGGTCGGAGGGGTCGGACGTGCTGTGGGGCGGCAAGGGCTGCGACCCGGTGCTCGACGCGGCCAACCCGCAGTGCCAGGTGGACGGCGTCTTCAGCGCCGCCGCCCGAGGTGACAGCGACCAGTACGTCGACCACCTCTTCGGCGGCGCCGGGGCGACCGACGGCCCGGCCGTGGCTGCGGTGCTCAGTTCCGACCTGCTCGACTTCCGTCCCCGCGGGTCGTACCCGGACAACTGCGCGGCCGGGGCCTGGCCGGTGGACCTGGCGGCGGGCACCATCGACCCGTGCCTGTGGTTCGAGATGACGGGCCTGGACAACGACGTCGTGGCCGACAACCAGCACCACCACGGCACCGACTGGATGTACGGCGGCTGGGACCGGGACGTGTTGCAGGGTGACGTGACGGCGAACGGGCCGAACAACGGCGACCGGATGTTCGACTGGAACGGCGCCTACAACCTGTTCACCCACTGCAACTCGGCCTACGGCGGGTTCAACGACGTCCGCCAGCACAGCCCGGCCATGCAGGAGTTCCTGACCAGCCTGGCCTGGGCCTCCGGCGCCGGTCGAAGCGCGACCGACGTGACCACGGCCGGCACCTCGGCGTTCCTCGAGTTGTCGTACGTCTACCCACGCGACAACCGCGAACAGGGCGCCGGGGTGGCGTTCCCCGGCACCCCGGGGCACTTCGACCAGCCGTCCTGCACGGACTGACCGTCGAAGCGGATCGGGCCCGGCTCTCCCACGGGAGGGTCGGGCCCTGCCCGTCGCCGGTCCTCGGGCCGGCCGGCCCGTCGTCGCCACCGTCCCTCAGAGCCGACGTCGCGCTGCCGTCCGCGCCGCGGCGGGCATCGTCAGCGCGACGTCGGTAGGGTCGTCCCGTGCATCGTCATCCCGCGTCCCTCGCCGGGCGCGCGCCAGAACGGGCGACCCGTCCGTGACCGGCCCGCACGGCGACGACGCCGTGTCGTTGGCCCGCCAGTTACCCGTGTTCGGCGCGGTCGCCCGAGCCGCCCGCCGGGCGGTGCGTCGGCAGGCGGACGTGCCGAGGCTGGCCGAGGCGCAGGTCGAGGTCCTGCGGACCGTCGAGGCGAACCCGGGTGTCGGCATCCGGTCGGTGGCCGAGCGCCTCCAACTGGTGCCGAACACGGTGTCGACCATCGTCGGCGAGCTGGTCGGCGCGGGCCTGCTGGTCCGCGAGCGCGACGAGGCGGACCGCCGCGCCGCGCGGCTGCGGCTCACGCCGGCGGCCGTCGAGCGACTGGCGTCGTGGGGAGCCGCCCGGGAGGAGGTGCTGTCGGCCGCGCTGCTGCGCCTCGACGACGCCGACCGCCGGGCGATCGGGCAGGCCGTGCCGGCGGTCCGCCGACTGCTGGCCGTCCTGGAGGCAGCGGCCGGTCAGGACGCCAGCCGCAGGGGCACCACGACCGGGCAGTCGGTGGCCGGGTCGCGCAGCACGGCGGACTCGACCCCGTAGAGCCGCCGCACCAGCTCGGTGGTGACGATCGTGTCCGGCGCGCCCTCGGCGACGACCCGGCCCGCGCGCATGGCCACGAGGTGGTCGGCGTAGCGGCAGGCCGAGGTCAGGTCGTGGACCACGACCACGACCGTGCGACCGGCGGCGGCCAGCTCACGGAGCAGCTCGAAGACCTCGAGCTGGTGACCCAGGTCGAGCGCCGCGGTGGGTTCGTCGAGCAGCAGTACGGGGGTGTCCTGCGCGACCGCCATCGCGATCCAGGCCCGCTGCCGCTGCCCACCCGACAGGGTCTCCAGGGGCCGGTCGGCCAGGTCGGCGACGTTGGCGGCGGCGAGCGCCCGGTGCACGGCCTCCTGGTCCTGCGCGGACCACTGCCGCAGCAACCCCTGGTGCGGCTGCCGGCCGAAGCGCACGAGGTCGGTCACGGTGAGCCCGTCCGGGGCCTCGGCCGACTGCGGCAGCAGGCCGATCGCGCGGGCCGCCTCGCGGGCCGGCAGCTTCGCCAGTACGCGCCCGTCGAGCAGGACGGCGCCGCCCTTCGGCCGGTGCTGCCGGCTGAGCCCGCCGAGCAGCGTGCTCTTGCCGCAGCCGTTCGGCCCGACGACGGCGGTGAGGCGACCGGGCGGCAGGGTCAGCCGTACGGCGTCGACGACGACGGTGCGCTCGTACGCCAGGGTCAGGTCGTCGGCGTGCAGGACGGCGGGTGTGGTCACGGGACTCTCCGGGGGCGTGAGCTGAGCAGGAGCCAGATGAGGTAGGGGCCGCCGACGACGGCGGTGACGAGCCCGACCGGCACCTCGACCGGGGCGGCGACCGTGCGTCCGAGGGTGTCGGCGAGCAGCACCAGCGCGGCGCCGGCGAGGGCGCTGCCGAGGACGGGGACGCCGCGCGGGCCGCAGATGCGGCGTGCGGCCTCGGGGGCGACGAGCGCGACGAGGCCGAGGGGACCGCCGACGGCGACCGCCAGTCCCGCGCACGTCACGCAGACCGCCAGCGCGGCGAGCCGGACGACGCGGACCCGCACGCCGAGCCCGGCGGCCACCGCGTCCGGGAACCGCAGCGCCGCGAGTCGCCGGCCCACCAGCATCCCGGCCTGGAGAACCTCGGCCAGCTCGACGCCGACTTCATCTACGTCGCCACCCTCAACGCCGACGGCGAGAAGGCCCTCGCGGCGGCCAGGGCGCAGCCCGCGTTCGCCCGCCTCGAAGCCGCCCGCAACGACCGGGTCGCGGCCGTCGACGGCAGCGTGTGGAGCAGCGGGGCCGGGCCCATCGCCGCCGGCAAGGTGCTCGACGACATCGAGCGGCTCCGCGCCGCCGCCTGATCCCTCTCGGACGGATCCGTGGCGCCGGACGGATCCGTGGCGCCGTACGGCACCGCCCGCCGGGGTGGACGGATGACGCTCCACCCCGGTCGGTCGCCCGCCCGCCGCCGTCCAGGTGGGACGCGGCGCGACTCCGACGGCGGGTGCCGCCGCCCGCCCGGGCCAGGGGGCGGCCACGCCCCGTCCCCGCCGGCGCGTCGCACCGGCGTGTCGCCGGGCCCCCTGGGCACAATCGCCTCATGGAGAAGCCCCGGACGGTGCCGGCCGACGAGTGGCAGCAGGCCCGTGACGACCTGCTGAAGGCCGAGAAGGAGCTGACCCGCGCGCAGGACGCGCTCGCCGCCCGGCGTCGCCGCCTCCCGATGGTCAGGTTCGACAGCGGCTACCGCTTCGACACGCCCACCGGCCCGGCCACCCTGCTCGACCTGTTCGAGGGCCGGGGCCAGCTCGTGGTCTACCAGTTCATGGACAACGGCCCCGACCACCACTGCCCCGGCTGCACCTGGTTCACCGACAGCGTCCCCGTGACCGGGCTGGCGCGGCTGGCGGAGCGGGGCATCAGCTGGGCGACCGTGTCGGACATGCCGCTGGCGCAGATCGAGGCGTACAAGGCGCGTCGCGGCTGGACCCTGCCGTTCGTGTCGTCGCACGGCACGTCGTTCGCCGCGGACTGCGGGGCGGAGCGCGGCTTCATGCTCAGCGTCTTCCTGCGCGACGGCGCGGACGTCTACCGGACGTACAACACGACGGCGCGCGGCGTCGACCGGCTCGTCTTCGTCAACAGCATCCTCGACCTCACCCCGTACGGCCGGCAGGAGGACTGGGAGGACTCCCCGCCCGGCTGGCCGCAGCAGCCCACCTACGGCTGACGGCTCGGGCTGGCGGCGCACCTGCACACCGTGACGGTGAGCCGACCGCCACCGCGTACCACCAGTCGGTGGTCACATGATCGCGACTCCTGGCAGGGTTGGGGAATGGCCGCGCTGCTCCGCTCACGTCTGACCGACTGGACCGTCTCCGTACCGCTGCTCGCGGTCGTGGCGTTGATCCTCACCTGGGGACGCGACCTACCCGGTCCGGTCGTCGTCGTGGTGGCCGCGTTCCTGGCCGGAGCGGTGCTGGCTGCCGTCCACCACGCCGAGGTGGTCGCGCACCGGGTGGGGGAGCCGTACGGCTCGCTGCTCCTCGCCGTGGCCGTCACCGTCATCGAGGTCGCGCTGATCGTCACCCTCATGATCAGCGGCGGCGAGAAGACGCAGTCCCTCGCGCGGGACACCGTCTTCGCCGCCGTCATGATCACGTGCAACGGCATCCTCGGGTTGTCGCTGCTGATCGGCGCGCTGCGCCGCAAAGTGGCGGTGTTCAACTCCGAGGGCACCGGTGGCGCGCTGGCCACCGTGACCACCCTCGCCGCCCTGAGCCTCGTGGTGCCGACCTTCACCACCAGCCGGCCGGGTCCGCAGTTCAGCCCCGCCCAGCTGGCCTTCGCCGCCGTGGCGTCGCTCGCGCTCTACGGCCTGTTCGTGATGGTGCAGACCGGCCGCCACCGCGACTACTTCCTGCCGGTCACCGCCGAGGGGCGGGTGGTGGACGCCGATGGGCACGCCGCGCCCCCGTCGAACCGGGCCGCACTGCTCAGCCTCGGCCTGCTGCTGGTGGCGCTGGTCGCCGTGGTCGGCGACGCCAAGACGGTGTCCCCGGCGATCGAGTCCGCCGTCGCCGGGGCGAACCTGCCGCAGTCCTTCGTCGGCGTGGTCATCGCGCTGCTGGTGCTGCTGCCCGAGACGATCGCCGCCGCCCGGGCGGCCCGCCGCGATCGGGTGCAGATCAGCCTGAACCTGGCGCTGGGCTCGGCCATGGCCAGCATCGGGCTGACCATCCCGGCGATAGCGCTGGCCTCGATCTGGCTGGAAGGGCCGCTGCTGCTCGGCCTCGGTGGCACGCAGCTGACCCTGCTCGCCCTCACCGTCGTCACGGGCGTGCTGACCGTGGTGCCGGGGCGGGCCACCGTGCTCCAGGGCGGCGTGCACCTGGTGCTGCTCGCCGCGTTCGTGTTCCTCGCCGCCAGCCCCTGACCACCCGACCGGGCGCTGGGGCTCAAGCGCCGCGCGCCGGGGATCCGGCCCTGTCCCGCCGGCCGGACCCGCGCACCGCCGCCGCCCCGACCGGCGTCGTTGGCTGCGGCCGGGCATGACCCGCAAACCGCCGGGGTACTGCACACGGCATCGCCGACGCCGGGGAGGGCCCAGTGACGACGCGCGTGGGACGCCGGCCGCCGAGCGTGCTCGCCGGCCTCGCGGTGGCTCTCGTCGTGGCGGCCGGGTGCGTGGTCGGCGGGACGTCCGAACCCGCGGGGCAGGAGCCCGGCGGCGCGGCCTCGCCCGGCGCCGCGCAGACCCGCGCCGACGGCACCACCAGCGTCGAGGAGTTCCAGCGGGACGTCACCGACGCGCGGCGCATCGCCGAGCGGTACTGGGCCGACCGGTTCCGCGCCTCGGGGGAGCGGTTCCGCCCGATCCGGCGAGTCGTCCCGTACCAGCGCGACGGCGAGGTGTCCTGCGGCGGGCAGGGCCTACCGCGCAACAACGCGGTCTACTGCTCGGCCGGCGACTTCATCGCCTACGACGTGACCTGGTCCGTCGGGGCGTTCCGCCAGGTCGGTGACGCGTTCGTGTTCTACCTGCTCGGCCACGAGTACGCCCACGGCGTCCAGACCCGGCTCGGCATCCAGTACCGCTTCACCATCGAGCAGGAACTCCAGGCCGACTGCATGGCCGGGGCGTACCTGGGCGACTCGGTGCGCTCGGGGGTGCTGGAACTCGACGACGGCGACCTGGAGGAGTTCCGCGAGGGGCTGCTCGCCGTCGGCGACGACCCCGGTCAGCCGTGGTTCGCCGAGGGCTCGCACGGCACCGCCGAGCAGCGCACCGAGGCCTTCTTCCGCGGCTACGAGCAGTCCCTGGGCGCCTGCGGCCTCGGCTGAGCGGCGCCCGCGGCTCGCCCGGCACCGGGCGACGGCGTCCGGCGTCGTCCGGTCTCGCCGCCGCCCGCAACCCGTCGGCCAGGTCACGCCGGCGGCACCTGGGCGCGCCGGCGGCGTCCCGGCTGAGAGGATCCCCGGGGTACGCCACCCGAGGGAGGATGTCCTGAGCAGCCACCACCCCGCCGCCGTGCTCTTCGACATGGACGGCACCCTGGTCGACAGCGAGAAGCTGTGGGACGTCGCGCTGCGCGAGCTGGCGGCCGAGTACGGCGCCACCCTCTCCGAGGCGGCCCGCAAGGCGATGGTCGGCACCAGCATGGCCGCGTCGATGCGCATCCTGCACGACGACCTGGGCCAGCCGCACCGCGACCCCGACATCAGCGCGGCGTGGATCAACGCCCGGATCCTGGAGCTGTTCCGCACCGGACTGCGCTGGCGTCCCGGCGCGCTGACGCTGCTGCGGGCGGTCCGCGCGGCGGGCATCCCGACGGCGCTGGTGACCTCCAGCGTCCGGCCCCTGGTGGAGGTCGCGCTGGACACCCTCGGGCGGGACAGCTTCGACGCGGTGGTCTGCGGCGACGAGGTCGACGCGGCCAAGCCGCACCCGGAGCCGTACCTGACCGCCGCCCGGCTGCTCGACGTGCCGATCGCCCGCTGCGTGGCGATCGAGGACTCGCCGACCGGGGTGGCCAGCGCGCTCGCCGCCGGCGCGGCGGTGCTGGCCGTGCCGGCGGAGGTGCCGATCGGGCCGCTGGACGGCGTACACCAGTTGGAGAGCCTGACCGGCGCGGACCTGGAGCTGCTGGCGGCCCTGCTCGGCGCGCCGCCGGCCGGCGTCTGACGCGACGAGGGGCCCCGCCGGTCGGCGGGGCCCCTCGTCGTGCCTGGTGGGTCAGTCGTGGGCGATGGCGCCCAGGACGTTGATCCGGGCGGCCCGGACCGCCGGCAGCACCGCGGCGATGACCCCGATGATCGCGGCCAGGCCGAGGAAGACCCCCATCTGGGACCAGGGCAGCACCAGGTCCGTGATCCCCTCGTCCCGCAGCGCCTCGACCACGGCCGCGCCGAGACCGGTGCCGACGGCGACGCCGAGCAGCGCGCCGAAGACCGAGATCACCACCGCCTCGACGGTGACCATCCGCATGGTCTGTGCCCGGCGCAGGCCGATGGCCCGCAGCAGCCCCAGCTCCCGGGTGCGCTCCAGCACCGACAGCGCCAGGGTGTTGATGATGCCGAGCACGGCGATCACGATGGCCAGCGCCAGCAGGATCTGGATCATCGTGAGCAGGCCGTCGAGCTGGCCGGTCTGCTGGTCGATGAACGCCTCCCGGTCGGCCACCGACACCTCGGGGGAGTCGGCCAGCAGCGCCTCGATCTGCGGCTGCACGTCGGCGACCCGGGTGCCCGGGGCCAACTGGATGAAGCCCTGGATCGGCTGCGGGATGGTGAAGTCGCGCGCCGCCTGCGGCGGCAGCACCACCGGGTTCGTCAGCTGCGAGCTGGCGTAGATGCCGGTCACCGTGTAGGTCCGCGCCTCGCCCCGGGACAGCTGCACCGGCACCTGCGACCCGACGGAGAGCCCGCGCGACTTCGCGGTGTCCGAGCTGACCAGCATGCCGTCCGGCGCGAGCCGGTCGATGTCGCCGGCGGTGGCCTCGGCACCGAAGACCTGCCGCAGCGCGGCGACGTCGCTGCTCGCCGCCACCCAGGTGCGTTCGCCGCCGACCACGGCCATGTCGCCGTACTCGCCGTCGGCCAGGCGCACCCCGGGGATCGCCGCGGCCTCCTCCAGCACCGCCGGGTCGAAGCTCGGCGGCCGGGGGCCGCTCTGCGCCCCGGAGATCACCAGCTCCGCCTTGAGGGTGTCCTGCGCGAGCGCACCGATGCTGCTCTTCGCCGAGTCCAGGATCACCGTTACGCCGGTGACCAGGGCGATGCCCACCATCAGCGCCGCGGCGGTGATGGCGGTGCGGCGCGGGTTGCGGCCGGAGTTGAGTCGACCCAGCTTGCCCGGCACGGACCAGGCGAAGATCGCGCCGAGCAGGCTCACCACCGGGCGGCTGATCAGCGGGGTCAGCAGCGCCACGCCGATGAAGGCGAACAGCACGCCGCCGAGGATGGTGGCCAGGGTGTTGCCTCCGGCGTTGCCGGTGAGTCCCAGGGCCAGCAGCCCGGCGCCGACGGCGGTGACGATCGCGCCGGCCACGGTGACCTTGGTCAGCGGGCGGTCCGGGTTGGCCACGTCCTGCATCGCCGCGATCGGCGGGATCCGGGACGCCCGCAGGGCCGGCAGCAGCGCCGCCACCACGGTGATCACCAGACCGACGGCGAACGCGCCGATCACCGCGGACAGCGGCACGCCGACCCCGGCCAGGGTCAGCCCGCCGGCGAAGGTGCTGAACAGGAACGCCAGCAGCGCGCCGATGCCGATGCCGGCGCCGAGGCCGAGCACCGAGGCGATCAGCCCCACCGCGATGGCCTCCAGCACCACCGACCCGATGATCTGCCGGCCGCTGGCCCCGATGGCACGCATCAGCGCCAGCTCGCGGGTGCGCTGGGCCACGATGATCGAGAAGGTGTTGAGGATCAGGAAGGTGCCCACCAGCAGCGCCACCGCGGCGAAGCCGAGCAGGATCCGGTTGAAGAAGGACAGCGCCTCCTTCATGCTGGCCGCCGCCTCCTCGGAGAGCTGCTCGCCGGTCTTGACCTCGTAGTCGGCGCCCACCGCGGCGGCCACGGCGTCGCGCAGCGCCTCGTCGGACGTCCCGCCGGCGGCGGTGACCGTGATGCTGCTGAAGGTGTCCGGTGCGCCGAGCATCAGCCGCTGCGCGACGGGCGTGGTGAACATGATCTCGTTGGCGCCGCCGATGGAGTCCCGGCCGCCGCTGTAGCCGAAGACGCCGACGATGGTGAACTCCTGCTTCGGCTGGAGGGTCAGCACGCCGACCCGGTCACCGACCTTCACCTTGCCGGCCGTGGCCAGGGCCTTGTTGACCACGATCTCGTTGTCGGCCTGCGGCGGCCGTCCCTCGCGCAGTTGCACCAGGTCGTTCTCGCCGGTCCAGTTCTCGCCCAGCTGCGGCGGACCGAACGACGTGACCACCTTGCCGTTGCTGCCGATCAGCCGTGCCCCGTCGACGCCGACGACGCCGGTCGCCTCGGCCACGCCGGGCACCGCCCGGACCTTGTCCAGGGTGGCCGCCGGCAGCGGCTGGGCCGCCTGCATGCCTTCGGCCTCGGCGACGTCGATCTTCGGCTTGGCGGCGACGTTGACGTCCACCCCCTCGTACGCGTCGGCGAAGATCGCGTCGAACGAGCGGCCGAGCGTGTCGGTGAGCACGAACGCGCCGGAGACGAACATGACGCCCAGCACCACGGCCAGGCCGGAGAGGATCAGCCGGACCTTGCGGGCCAGCAGGCTCTTCAGAGTCGCCCGGAACATCAGCGGGCCACCTCGGTGGGGGTGTCCAGCTTCTTCATCGTGTCGAGCACGGTGTCGGCGGTCGGCTCGATCAGCTCGGAGACGATCTGCCCGTCGGCGAGGAAGACCACCCGGTCGGCGTACGCGGCGGCGGTCGGGTCGTGGGTGACCATGACGATCGTCTGCCCGTGCTCGCGTACGGAATTGCGCAGGAAGTTGAGCACCTCCGCGCCGGAGCGGGAGTCGAGGTTGCCCGTCGGCTCGTCGGCGAAGATCACCTCGGGGCGGGAGACCAGCGCGCGGGCGCAGGCCACGCGCTGCTGCTGCCCACCGGAGAGCTGCGCCGGGCGGTGGCCCAGCCGGTCCTGCAGCCCCACCGTGGCGATGACCGTGTCGTACCACGCCGGGTCGGGCTTGCGCCCGGCGATCGACAGCGGCAGCAGGATGTTCTCCTTCGCCGTCAGGGTCGGCAGCAGGTTGAACTGCTGGAAGATGAAGCCGACCTTGTCCCGGCGCAGCTTGGTCAGGCCCGCGTCGCCCAGGCCCGTGACGGTGGTGTCGCCGATCGACACGGTGCCACGGGTGACCGAGTCGAGGCCGGCGAGGCAGTGCATCAGCGTCGACTTGCCCGAGCCCGACGGGCCCATGATCGCCGTGAACCGGCCCCGCTCGAATTCCGCGCTGACCCCCCGCAGCGCGATGACCTGCGCCTCGCCGCTGCCGTACACCTTCCACACATCGTTCGCCCGGGCCGCGGCCTGCGCCTGCTGGCCTACCGTCGCGGTCACGTCATCTACCTCTTCCGTCTGATTTTGATCCGCGCCGCCCCCGCTGGTCCGGCGCGGCAGTTTCATCATCGGTGCTCGTCGGCGCCGATCCGTCCGACTCCGGGCGGAGCCGGTGCCTATTTCGCGGTGCGGGTGCCCCCGACCCTGGCTCAGGGTTGCCCCTGACCCGGCGCCCGGTCGAGCGCGTTCCCGCCCGTCGGGGACCGATCCTGCACAGTGACGCCACGTCAGGGTCAACCGCGCCGCGCCATCTCCGGTCACGGTAGGTGACGACGGCAACGGCCCCCTCCCGGCCGCGGGGAATCTTCGGGTACGCCTGCGGAAACAGCCAGGGCGGGCGCCACTACGCTCGGGGGCGCACCAGACCCGACTCGTACGCCAGCACCACGGCCTGCACCCGGTCGCGCAGCCCCAGCTTGGTGAGCACGTGCCCCACGTGGGTCTTGATGGTGGTCTCGCTGACCGTCAGCGCACGGGCGATCTCGGCGTTGGACAGCCCCCGGGCCACCTGCACCAGCACCTCGCGTTCCCGCTCCGTCAGCGCGCCGAGGCCCTTGGGCGGGGCCGCCGCCGGGTCCGGCAGCACGTCGGCGAAGCGGTCCAGCAGCCGCTTGAGGATCCGGGGCGCCACCACCGCGTCCCCGGCCGCCACCGTGCGGATCGCGGTAACCAGGTCCTCCGCCGGCACGTCCTTGGCCAGGAAGCCACTCGCCCCGGCCCGCAGCGCCCCCACCACGTACTCGTCCAGGTCGAAGGTGGTCAGGATCAGCACCCGCACCGGCAGCCGGGCGTCGACGATCGCCCGGGTCGCCGCGACACCGTCCATCCGCGGCATCCGGATGTCCATCAGCACCACGTCGGGCAGCAGCCGGCGCGACAGGTCCACCGCCTCGACGCCGTCCGCGGCCTCGGCCACGATGTCCAGGTCGTCCTCCGTGCCGAGCACCATCCGGAAGCCGGTACGCAGCAACGGCTGGTCGTCGGCGAGCAGGATGCGCACCGGCCGCGCCGGCACCGTCGCCTCGGTCACCTGATCCCCCGTCCCTGATCCCCGGTCACGCCGTCCCCCGTCCCGCGGCCCGGCCGCAATTCTCCCGTACGCCCCCGAGCCGGTCATGCCGCCACCGCGCCACGGCCTTCCACCGGGATCCGCGCGGAAACCCGGAAGCCGCCGCCGGGGCGTGCCCCGGTGCGTAGGACCCCACCGTAGAGGGCGACCCGTTCGCGCATCCCGACCAGGCCGTGCCCGATCCGGTCGCCACCCGGCCCCGGGCCGCGCCCGGTGTCGGCCACCTCGACGCCGACCGCGCCCTCGTCGAAGGTCAGCCGCACCTCCGCCGTGGCCGCGCCGGCGTGCTTGAGCGCGTTGGTCAGCGCCTCCTGGGCGATCCGGTAGAGGGTCAGGGCCACCCCCTCCTCCAGCGCCCCCGGGGTGCCCTCGACCCGCAGCGTCACCGGCAGGCCGGCCTCGCGCACCTGGTCGACCAGGGCCTCGATGCCGGCGAGCCCCGGCTGCGGGGCCAGGTCGGCGGCCGGCTCGGCGTCGGTACGCAGCACGTCCAGCAGCCGGCGCAGCTCCCGCAGGGTGGCCCGGCTGGTCGCCTCGATGGTGGCGATCGCCTCGTCGGCCGCGTCCGGGTCCTTCGGCAGCACCCGGCGGGCGCCGGTGGCCAGCACCCCCATCACGCTGACGTGGTGCGCGACGACGTCGTGCAGCTCCCGGGCGATGCGGCGGCGCTCGTCGGCGACCGCCTGCTCGGCGAGTGACCGCTGGTTCTCCTCGGCGGCCCGGGCCCGCTCCCGCAGCGCCTCCGTGGCGGCCCGGCGCCCGTGCACGGCCCGGCCCACCGAGTACGACACCGCCCCGATCAGCAGGGTGTTCAACGCCAGGTACGCGGAGCTGACGCCCTCCACCACCCCGGCGGGCGGGGCGACGGTGTTCACCACCGCGACCGGCAGCCAGAGCGCCAGCGTCGCCGTGACCGCCGTCCGGAGCGGCCGGGTGGCGGCCACCGTGTAGGTGAGCACCATGAAGGTCAGGCCCTGCGCGGTCGGCGCGAAGCCGTGCAGGAGGGGCAACGCCAGCGTCGCCACGGCCGCGGCGACGGCGGGCCACGGCGCGACCCGGCGCAGGGCCACCGGCGCGGCGCAGACCGGGCTCCAGGCCAGCGCCGCCAGCAGGTGCGGCGGCCAGTACTCGCGGGGGGTGAGGCTGGTGAGCACCACCTCCGTCGCGACGAGCCCGACGGCGAGGAGAGCGTCCGCGGCGAGCGGGTGCCGGCGCAGCCACGCCTTCGGGCCCGAAGTCATACCGCGACGCTAGCCGCCGCCACGCCGGATTGATCGTCGCCGACGGTGAGCCCGGCCTCATCCCTGAGGAGGAGAATGCCTCCACCGCGCCAGGGCCCGACCGCCGGCTCCCCGGGCCGGGCATCCGGGTGGCTCGCCGTCGCTCGCGCCCGCCGGCTCCCCGGCCGGGGCATCCGGGCGGCTCGTTGGCCCTCGCGCCGGCCGGCTCCCCGGGCCGTGCGCCCGGTGGTTCGCCGGCCCGCGCGCCCGGTGGTTCGCCGGCCCGCGCGTCCGGTCGCTCACCGGTCCGTGTGGTCGCTGCGCCACCGGTCGACCGTGGGCATCCCGTTGACGACGTGGGGCCGCGGTCGCGCGCGGGGCGGCGTCACTCGTCGGCGCCGGGGGCCGCCGGGCGGGACCGGGCGTCGCGCAGCGGATCCGTCGCCACCTGCGCCGGGAACGGCGGCGGGGTGCCGCCGAAGCTCGGGCAGAGGGCCTGATGGCTGCACCAGTCGCAGAGCCGGCTCGGCCGGGGACGGAAATCCTGGCGGGCGGTCGCCTGCTCGATCGCCTGCCACAGGGCCACCACCGTGCGCTCGAAGCGGAGCAGCTCCTCGGCGTCCGGGGCGTAGTCGCAGACCTCCGCGTCCTTGAGGTAGAGCAGCCGCAGCACCCGGGGGACCACGCCCCGGGTGCGCCACAGCACCAGCGCGTAGAACTTGAGCTGGAACAGCGCCCGCGCCTCGAACGCCTCCCGTGGCGCGCCGCCGGTCTTGTAGTCGACCACCCGCAGCGCGCCGTCCGGCGCCACGTCGAGCCGGTCGAGATAGCCCCGGATCAGCAGCTCCTCGTCGACCACCGCCGAGATCAGGCTCTCCCGCTCGGCCGGCTCCAGCCGGCGCGGGTCCTCCACCGCGAAGTAGCCCTCCAGCAGCGCGGCGGCCGAGCGGAGGAACTCGGCCGCGGCCGGCGTGTCGCCGTCGGCGAACAGCCCCGCCAGCTCCGGCTGCTCGGTGACCAGCCGGTCCCACTGCGGGGCCACCAGGTCGCCCGCCGCCGTCGGGGTGCGCCCGCCGGCGGGCAGGTCGAACAGCCGCTCCAGCACGGCGTGCACGAGCGTGCCCCGGGCCTGCTCGACGGTCGGCCGCTCCGGCAGCCGGTCGATGCTGCGGAACCGGTAGAGCAGCGGGCAGGTCTTGAAATCCGCCGCCCGCGACGGCGACAACGAGGCCCGCACCGTCGCCGGTATCTCGGCCGGGGTCGCGGGCTGCTGCGTGGTCACCGGTTCCGCCGTCATGCCCGGAAGGTTAGGGCACCGGTGTGACACCTCCGCCGTCGCCGCTCCGGTGCATGATCTCTCGCCGCGTAGCATCGGTCCGATGGAGCAGACGAGGCAACCGCGGCGCCGGCCCGACCCGCGGCCCGGCCTGACCGTGGGCCGGGTCTTCGGGGTGCCGCTGCACCTCAACGGCTCGATGGTGCTGCTCACCCTGCTGGTGACCGTGCTGTACGCGGAGTTCGCCCGCCGCCAGCTCGACCTGTCCCAGCTCGCCGGCTACCTGATCGGCTTCGGCTTCGTGGTCTCCCTGCTCGGCTCGGTGCTCCTGCACGAGCTCGGCCACGCCCTGACCGCCCGCCGGTACGGCATCGGTGTGCGCGGCATCACCCTGGAGCTGCTCGGCGGCTACACCGAGATGGACCGCGACGCCCCGTCTCCCCGCGTCGACCTGCTGGTGTCGCTCGCCGGTCCCGCCGTCTCCGCCGTGCTCGGCGCGGTCGCCGTCGCCGCCACCCTCGCCCTGCCCGACCGCACCCTGGCCAACCAGCTCGCGTTCCAGCTGGCGGTGAGCAACGTCATCGTCGCGCTGTTCAACATCCTGCCGGGGCTGCCGCTCGACGGCGGCCGGGCGCTGCGGGCGGCGGTCTGGGCGGTGACCCACGACCGGCACCGGGGCACCGAGGTCGCCGGGTGGGTGGGGCGCGCCGTCGCCGTCGGCACCGCCGCGCTGGTCACCCTGTTCACCCTCACCGGCGACCTGGCGCCGCTGGCGCTGCCGCTGATGCTGCTCGTCGCGTTCACCCTCTGGCGCGGCGCCGGACAGTCGATCCGGATGGCGCGGATCAGCCGCCGCTTCCCGCTGATCGACCTGTCCCGGCTGTCCCGGCCGGTGCTCGCCGTGCCCACCGGCACGCCGCTGGCCGAGGCGCAGCGCCGGGCCGCCGGCGCCACGCCGGGCGCCGCGCTCCTGGTCACCGACTCCGCCGGCCGACCGGTCGCCCTGGTCGACCCCACCGCGGCGGAGGCCGTTCCGGCGGAACGCCGCCCCTGGCTGGCCGTCGACGCGGTCGCCCGGTCCCTGGCCGACCTGCCCGCCATGCCGGTCGGGCTCGACGGGGAGCGGGTGATGGAGGCGGTACAGACCCACCCGGGCGCGCAGTACCTGGTGACCTCAGGCGAAGATGTCGTCGGCATCCTGCACATCGCGGATCTGGCTCAGCTCCTCGAACCTCAACGGAAGATGAACACGTGACCGCAACTCCCCCCGCCGCCCCGGCCGACCCGGGCACCCCGGTGCCCGCCGACACCCGGGCGCTGCCCCCCGTGCACCGCGGGCCGTTCCGGCCCGGCGACCGGGTGCAGCTGACCGACCCCAAGGGGCGGATGCACACGGTCACCCTGGAGCCGGGCAAGGCGTTCCACACCCACCGGGGCATCCTGGAGCACGACACCCTGATCGGCCTGCCCGACGGCAGCGTCGTCACCACCTCCGGCGGCGGCACCGCGTTCCTGGCCCTGCGCCCGCTGCTGTCGGACTACGTGCTCTCCATGCCGCGCGGCGCGCAGGTGATCTACCCGAAGGACTCCGCCCAGATCGTCGCCATGGGCGACATCTTCCCGGGCGCCAAGGTCCTGGAGGCCGGGGCCGGCTCCGGAGCGCTGTCCTGCTCGCTGCTGCGCGCCGTCGGCACCGAGGGCGAGCTGCACTCGTTCGAGGTGCGCGACGACTTCGCCCAGATCGCCAAGCGCAACGTCGAGGCGTTCTTCAACGGGCCGCACCCGGCGTGGCACCTGCACGTCGGCGACGTCGCCACCTGCACCGAGACGGGCTTCGACCGGATCATCCTCGACATGCTCACCCCGTGGGAGACCCTCGACATGGTCGAGCGGGCCCTGGTGCCCGGCGGCGTGTTCATCGGTTACGTCGCCACCACCCCGCAGCTGTCCGAGCTGGTCGAGGCGCTGCGCGAGCGCGGCGGCTGGACCGAGCCGCGCGCCTGGGAGTCGCTGGTGCGCGACTGGCACGCCGAAGGGCTGGCGGTCCGCCCGGACCACCGCATGATCGCGCACACCGCGTTCCTGGTGTCCGCGCGTAAGCTCGCTCCGGGCGTCACCGCGCCGCCGCGGCGCCGCAAGCCCAGCAAGGGCGCCGAGGCGTACGCCGAACGCCGGCAGGCGCTGCGCGAGGCGGAGGCGGCCCGGCAGGCCGCAGCCGCGCGGGCCGCCGCGGCGGAGCCGGCAGCGGCCGGGGACACGACGCAGCCGTGACCGTGGGACGGGGCGGCTGGGAGTGAGCGGACGGAACCTGCCGGCCGGTGCGGGCCGGTGGCACGGCTACGGGGAGGTGGCATGAACCGGCCGGGTTTCGGCGGCGGAGACCTGCCGGCGGTGTTCCCGGACTGGTCGCCCTACCAGGACCTCGAATCGGCGGCCCGCGCCTACCTGCGCGACCCCGACGTCGCCCTGGAGGCGCTGGGCGGGGTGCTGCGTGGGGCGTCGGTGCTCGGCTTCACCCTGGAACGCTTCGTCAACGAGGTCAACGGGGTGTGGCAGGAGGTCGTGGTCTGCGACGGCAGCCGGCTCGTCCTCTGGCACGGCGAGGACGTGCCGCCGGGGGAGGGGCCGCCCGGGTCGATGACGTCCTCGCTGCGCGTGGTGCCGGTCTCCACCGTCACCGAGGTCGGCTGCCGGCGGCGGCTCACCCGCGACGACGACGGCGGGATCCGGGTCGACAGCATCGACGTCTACCTGCTGCTGACCTCGCTCGACGAGGCGCCGCCCAGCGACGAGGCGGTGGGCGCGCCCCGGCACGACGCGCTGCGTTTCGGCAAGACCCTCGACGACGGGGGCGCCGGGCAGATCGCCCGGCTGGAGGAGTTCGCCCGCCTGGTCGCCTCGGTGGTCGGCCGCCCGATGCTCTGAGGCGTACGCCCGGCAGCCCTCCCGCCCCCGGCGGCGCGGGAGGGCGGGGCGCTCAGTCCTCCTCGGCCTCCGGGCCGGCGACCTCGACGCCGTCGCTGCCGCGTACGACGTGGATGCACTCGCCCGGGCACTCCTTCGCCGAGTCGATCACCTCGAGGCGCAGGTGCTCGGGCACGTCGACCCGGCTGCCCGGCGCGAGCCGCAGCTCACCGTCGGGGCCCTTGACGTAGGCGAGCCCGTCGACGTCGAACTCGAAGACCTCGGGCGCGTACTGCACGCAGAGCCCGTCGCCCGTGCAGAGATCCTGGTCCACCCAGACCTGCAGCTGGTCGGTCATGACCTCCGCCACGGCGCACCCCCCATGTTCTCCCGTCCCACGCCCCGACGGTACCCGAACGCCCGGACCGGCCCTCGGGGCCACCCTTGGCGATCAAGGTTCGGTGACGAGCGCGTTGCGTGGGACCGAATCGGCCTCATAGCGGCTAGTGTTAGGGCAGAACGTTCAAGCCCCCCGGGGAGGTGGGACGTGGCACGCAGCGACGACGCGGACTCGCGCGCCGCACGGTGGGAGAAGGAGGCCCACGATCTCTCCACGCAGGTCGCGTTCCTTCAAGAGGAACTCGCTCTGGTGCGGCGCAAGTTGACCGAAAGCCCCCGACACGTCCGGCAGCTCGAAGAGCGGCTGGCGGCCACCCAGGCACAGTTGGCGCGGCTGACCGAGAACAACGACCGGCTCGTGAGCACCCTCAAGGAGGCTCGCGCGCAGATCGTGACGCTCAAGGAGGAGATCGACCGCCTCGCGCAGCCACCGAGTGGCTACGGCGTCTTCCTCGCGCGGCACGACGACGGCACGGTGGACGTGTTCACCGGCGGGCGCAAGCTCCGGGTCGCCGTCTCGCCCTCGCTGGACGTCGCCGAGCTGCGGCGCGGCCAGGAGGTCCTGCTCAACGACGCGCTCAACATCGTCGACGCGTTCGGCTACGAGCGGGTCGGCGAGGTGGTCATGCTCAAGGAGATCCTCGCGGGTCCCGACGGCAGCCCGGGCGACCGGGCGCTGGTGGTCTCGCACTCCGACGAGGAGCGGATCGTGCACCTCGCCGAGACCCTGATCGGCTCGCCGATCCGGGCCGGCGACTCGCTCATGATCGAGCCCCGCTCGGCGTACGCCTACGAGCGGATCCCGAAGAGCGAGGTCGAGGAGCTGGTCCTGGAGGAGGTGCCCGACGTCGACTACACCGACATCGGCGGCCTCCACGCCCAGATCGAGCAGATCCGCGACGCGGTGGAGCTGCCCTTCCTGCACGCCGATCTGTTCCGGGAGCACCAGCTCCGCCCGCCGAAGGGCATCCTGCTCTACGGCCCGCCCGGCTGCGGCAAGACGCTGATCGCCAAGGCGGTGGCCAACTCGCTGGCGAAGAAGATCGCCGAGCGGGAGGGCAAGGAGCGGCACACCAGCTTCTTCCTCAACATCAAGGGCCCGGAGCTGCTCAACAAGTACGTCGGCGAGACCGAGCGGCACATCCGGCTGATCTTCCAGCGGGCCCGCGAGAAGGCCGGCGAGGGCACCCCGGTCATCGTGTTCTTCGACGAGATGGACTCGGTGTTCCGGACCCGGGGCTCCGGTGTCTCCTCCGACGTGGAGAACACGATCGTCCCGCAGCTGCTCAGCGAGATCGACGGGGTGGAGGGCCTGGAGAACGTCATCGTCATCGGCGCCTCCAACCGGGAAGACATGATCGACCCGGCGATCCTGCGCCCCGGCCGGCTCGACGTGAAGATCAAGATCGAGCGGCCGGACGCCGAGGCGGCCAAGGACATCTTCTCCAAGTACATCCTCTCCGGGCTGCCCCTGCACCCGGACGACCTGGCCGAGCACGGCGGCGACCCCCAGGCCACCGTCGCGGCCATGATCGACGCGGTCGTGCTGCGGATGTACTCGGAGACCGAGGAGAACCGCTTCCTCGAGGTCACCTACGCCAACGGCGACAAGGAAGTCCTCTACTTCAAGGACTTCAACTCCGGCGCGATGATCCAGAACATCGTCGACCGGGGCAAGAAGATGGCCATCAAGGAGTTCCTCACCTCCGGCCGCAAGGGCCTGCGCCTGCAGCACCTCCTCGACGCCTGCGTCGACGAGTTCCGGGAGAACGAGGACCTGCCCAACACCACCAACCCCGACGACTGGGCCCGCATCTCCGGCAAGAAGGGCGAGCGGATCGTCTACATCCGCACGCTCGTCTCCGGCGGCAAGGGCGCGGAGGCCGGCCGGTCGATAGAGACCGCCAGCAACACCGGTCAGTACCTCTGACCCACACCCGCACGGGGCCCGCGGCGCGACGCGCCGCGGGCCCCGTCCCGTCCGGACCCACCCGTCCCCGTCCGGCCCGCGCCTGCCGCCCCGGTCCGGCGCGCCCCCATCCGCCGCGCGGCCGACTACGCTCGACGTGACGGGGGACCGGGTCGGGCGAGCGAAGCAGGTAGGTCGATGAGCGTAAGACGGATCATGGGCACCGAGGTCGAGTACGGCATCTCCGTGCCCGGCCAGGCCGGCGCCAACCCCATGGTCACCTCCTCCCAGGTGGTCAACGCCTACGGGGCGCGCCCGGAACTCAACCGGGGCGGCCGGGCCCGCTGGGACTACGAGGAGGAGTCGCCGCTGCGGGACGCGCGCGGCTTCACCTACTCCGGCGCCGCGTACGACCCGGCCGAGGCGCTCGCCGACGAGGACCTCGGGCTGGCCAACGTGATACTCACCAACGGCGCGCGGCTCTACGTCGACCACGCCCACCCGGAATACTCCACACCCGAGGTGACCAACCCGCGGGACCTGGTGCGCTGGGACAAGGCGGGGGAGCGGGTGATGGCCGAGGCGGCCCGCCGCGCCGCCACCATCCCCGGCACCCAGCCCATCCACCTCTACAAGAACAACACCGACAACAAGGGCGCCAGCTACGGCTCCCACGAGAACTACCTGATGCGCCGCCAGACGGCCTTCGCCGACATCGTGGCGTACCTGACGCCGTTCTTCGTGACCCGGCAGATCGTCTGCGGCGCCGGCCGCGTCGGCATCGGGCAGGACGGCGGGCAGACCGGTTTCCAGATCTCCCAGCGCGCCGACTTCTTCGAGGTCGAGGTCGGCCTGGAGACCACCCTCAAGCGGCCGATCATCAACACCCGCGACGAGCCGCACGCCGACGCCGACAAGTACCGGCGGCTGCACGTCATCATCGGCGACGCGAACCTGTCGGAGATCTCCACCTACCTCAAGGTCGGCACCACCGCGCTGATCCTCACCATGATCGAGGAGAAGGCGCTCGGCTCCGACCTGGGCATCGCCGACCCGGTCAGCGAGCTGCGCGCGGTCAGCCACGACCCGTCGCTCACCCACCTGATGCGGCTGCGCGACGGGCGGCGACTCACCGCCCTGGACGTGCAGTGGGCGTACTACGAGCGGGTGCGGTCCTTCGTGGACGACCGATACGGCGCCGACGCCGACGAGCAGACCCTGGACGTGCTCGCCCGCTGGGAGAGCGTGCTGGACCGGCTGGGCCGCGACGTCATGCTCTGCGCCGACGAACTGGACTGGGTGGCGAAGCTGCGGCTGCTGGAGGGCTACCGGGAGCGCGAGAAGCTCGGCTGGGGCTCGCACAAGCTCCAGTTGGTCGACCTGCAGTACTCGGACGTCCGCCCGGAGAAGGGCCTCTACCACCGGCTGGTCTCCCGGGGCGCGATGAAGACCCTGCTCGACGACGAGCAGACCCGCACCGCGATGACCGAGCCGCCGGAGGACACCCGCGCCTACTTCCGCGGCCGCTGCCTGGCCCAGTACGCCTCGGAGGTGGTCGCGGCCAGTTGGGACTCGGTCATCTTCGACGTGGGCCGGGAGTCGCTGGTGCGGGTGCCGATGATGGAGCCCGAGCGCGGCACCCGCAAGCACGTCGGCGCGCTCTTCGACCGCTGCCCCAGCGCGAAGGACCTGCTCGAGACCCTCACCGGCGGCTGATCGGCGTGGACGGATTCCCGCCGCGTGCCGAAGCCGGCGCGCGGCGGGCTTTTCGTCGCCTCCGCGAGGTAAGTTGATCGCAGGCGATCGTGGAGGAGGCAGCAATGGCCACTCGTGACAGCGGCGGGCAGTCGCAGTCGGGCAAGTCCCGGCAGGGCGAGGAGATCGAGGACGTCACCACCGAGGCGAACCCGGAGGTCGCCGAGCGGCACGCCGAGATCACCGAGGACGTCGACGACCTGCTCGACGAGATCGACTCCGTCCTGGAGGAGAACGCCGAGGAATTCGTGCGTGGTTACGTACAGAAGGGGGGACAGTGAACATTCCGGGACGAAACGGACATGTCACTTCCTCTTGACGACCGGGACGGCCGACGCCGCTGCCGCGACTGCGGGGAATGGAAGCTGCTCGACGAATTTTGTTCGAGCAGTAAGCGTCCCAGCGGTCGCGGCAGCTACTGCAAGCCGTGCTTCAACCAGCGGTCCAAGGCCAGCTATGCCAAACGGACGCGGGAAACCCGGGGGCGAGAGGTCAAGCCGGTCCGGAAGGTTCCGGATGGGCACCGATACTGCGCTGATTGCGGTTCGGTCAAGCCGCTGGCGGACTTTCCCCGCAACCGGTCGGACAGCACCGGCTACGGCACATACTGCAAGCCGTGCCACAACGTCAGGACCCGAAACACGAAGCAGCGACTCTACGGCGGCAGTCGCGAGTACCACCTGCGGCGGCGTTACGGGATCGGTGAGCAGGAGTTCCAAGAGCTCCTGGCCGAGCAGGGCGGCGTCTGCGCCATCTGCGGCGCGCCGGACCCCCAACATCTGGACCACGATCATCGCACCGGCTGGGTGCGCGGGATATTGTGCTTCAACTGCAACGGTGGTCTCGGCCAGTTCCGTGACGATCAGTCGCGGCTGGCCGGGGCGATCACATATCTGAGAGGAACCACGTGGCAGCGGGTTTTGATCCATCCGGGCGTCTACCAGATGTGTTCACCAACGCGGGGACGTCCTCCTTCACCTCGTTCCTGAGCAAGGTGGCCCCCGAGATGCTGCCCGGCCGACGGCCGCTGCCGCCGGGCATGGCCGCCGACATGGCGCCACACGCGACGACCATCGTGGCCATCTCGGCCGTCGGCGGCGTCGTGATGGCGGGCGACCGGCGGGCCACCATGGGCAACCTGATCGCCCAGCGCGACATCGAGAAGGTGCACCCGGCCGACGCGTACTCCCTGGTGGGCATCGCGGGCACGGCGGGCATCGGCATCGAGCTGATGCGACTGTTCCAGGTGGAGCTGGAGCACTACGAGAAGATCGAGGGCGCGATGCTCTCGCTCGACGGCAAGGCCAACCGGCTCGCCTCGATGATCCGCGGCAACCTGGGCGCCGCCATGCAGGGCCTGGCGGTGATCCCGCTCTTCGCCGGCTTCGACCTGGCCGCGAAGGACCCGGCGCGGGCCGGCCGCATCTTCAGCTTCGACGTCACCGGCGGCCCCTACGAGGAGACCGGCTACGACGCGATCGGCTCCGGTTCGTTGTTCGCCCGCTCCGCGCTGAAGAAGCGCTTCCAGCCGGGTCTCTCCATCGACGAGGCGGTCCGGCTCGCGGTCGAGGCGCTCTACGACGCGGCCGACGACGACACCGCCACCGGCGGGCCGGACCTGATCCGCCGGATCTACCCGGTGGTGATGACGGCGACGGCGGAGGGCACCCACCGGCTCACCGACGAGGAGATGTCGGCGATCGCCGAGAGCGTGGTCTCCGGCCGGATGGAGAACCCGGGCGGTTGATCCGCTCCCGCCCGCACCAGTCAGCAGCCGTCAGCACAGCGCCCTGAAGGAGAACCGCCGCCGTGGCCATGCAGTTCTACGCCTCGCCCGAGCAGATCATGCGCGACCGCTCCGAGCTGGCCCGCAAGGGCATCGCCCGGGGCCGCAGCGCGGTCGTCCTGAGCTACGAGGGCGGGGTGCTCTTCGTCGCCGAGAACCTCTCCAGCGCCCTGCACAAGGTCAGTGAGATCTACGACCGGATCGGCTTCGCCGCCGTCGGTCGCTACAACGAGTTCGAGAACCTGCGCCGCGCCGGCGTGCGGATGGCCGACCTGAACGGCCTGAGCTACGACCGGCGCGACGTCACCGGCCGGGCCCTGGCGAACGCGTTCGCGCAGACCCTGGGCGCCATCTTCACCGAGCAGTCGAAGCCGTTCGAGGTGGAGATCTGCGTGGCCGAGGTCGGCGCCAGCGCCGAGGACGACGAGCTCTACCGGCTCACCTACGACGGCTCCGTCAACGACGAGCCGGGCCGGATGGCGATGGGCGGGCAGGCCGAGGCGATCACCGGCGTGCTGAAGTCCCACCACCGTCCGAACATGTCGCTGGGCGAGGCGGTGCAGGTCGCGGTGCAGGCGCTGGGCAGCGTCGGGGGCGAGGGCGGCGCGTCCCGCACCATCGCCGCGAACCAGCTGGAGGTGGCGGTCCTGGACCGGCGCCGGGTGGGGCGGACGTTCCGCCGCATCACCGGAGCGGCGCTGACCGCCCTGCTGGACGGCGGCAAGGCCGAGGAGCCGGCCGTGCCGGCCCGTCCGGAGACCCCGACCGCGCCGACCGGGGAGGCGGGGAAGCCCACCACGTCGGCCGGCTCGGCGGATCTGGAGGGCCAGCAGCCGGAGGCCCCCGAGGCGTAGCGGAGTCGATCGCGCGGGCGTCGGGGCCGTGGGCCCGGGCGTCCGCGCGGTCGTCGTACGCCCGCAGGTCGACGGTCCGGCCGCGGCGGGCCGGTCCCGACCGACCCGCGTGGATCAACGGGGCCGGACGCCGCCCGCACCGGCGTGACGCCGTCCCTTCGTGCCGGTGCGCCCCGTGCGGCGGCATGGTCCACCTGGGACGCGCCCGGCGGGGCGTACGGCGGGGTCGTGCCCGGGTGACGGTGGGGCCGGCGCGTCGGCGTGGCCCCCGGCGGGCCGGCGGGTGTTTCCGGCGTGAGACGACGTGGTGAGCGCTGCCCATCTGGGGCCTCGGGCGGCTAATGTCTCATCATGGAGCGGCGAATCTTCGGCCTTGAGACCGAGTACGGCGTCACCTGCACCTACCGCGGGCAGCGGCGGCTGTCCCCCGACGAGGTCGCCCGGTACCTCTTCCGCCGAGTGGTGTCCTGGGGCCGGTCGAGCAACGTGTTCCTGCGCAACGGCGCCCGGCTCTACCTCGACGTCGGCTCGCACCCGGAGTACGCCACCCCGGAGTGCGACTCGGTGGTGGACCTGGTCGCGCACGACCGGGCGGGCGAGCGGATCCTGGAGGGGCTGCTGGTCGACGCGGAGAAGCGGTTGCACGACGAGGGCATCGCGGGCGAGATCTACCTGTTCAAGAACAACACCGACTCGGCCGGAAACTCGTACGGCTGCCACGAGAACTACCTGGTCTCCCGGCACGGCGAGTTCGGCCGGCTGGCCGACGTGCTGATTCCGTTCCTGGTCACGCGGCAGTTGATCTGCGGCGCGGGCAAGGTGTTGCAGACGCCGCGCGGGGCGGTCTACTGCCTGTCGCAGCGGGCCGAGCACATCTGGGAGGGCGTCTCGTCGGCGACCACCCGGAGCCGGCCGATCATCAACACGCGGGACGAGCCGCACGCGGACGCGGAGCGCTACCGCCGGCTGCACGTGATCGTCGGCGACTCCAACATGAACGAGGTCACCACGCTGCTCAAGGTCGGCACCGCCGACATCGTGCTGCGGATGATCGAGGCCGGGGTGGTGATGCGGGACCTGACGCTGGAGAACCCGATCCGGGCGATCCGCGAGGTGTCGCACGACATCACGGGCCGGCGTAAGGTGCGGCTGTCGTCCGGCAAGGAGGTCAGCGCGCTGGAGATCCAGCAGGAATATCTGGCGAAGGCGACCGAGTTCGTGGAGCGGCGCGGTGGCGACCAGACCGCCAAGCGGGTGGTGGAGTTGTGGGGTCGGGTGCTGCGCGCGGTGGAGACCGGCGACCTGGAGCCGGTGGCCCGGGAGATCGACTGGGTGACCAAGCTGCGGCTGATCGAGCGCTACCAGCGCAAGCACGACCTGCCGCTGTCGCACCCGCGGGTCGCCCAGATGGATCTCGCCTACCACGACCTGCGTCGGGGCCGGGGCCTCTACGGGCTGCTGGAGCGGCGCGGCGAGGTGGACCGGGTGGCCACCGACCCGGAGATCTTCGAGGCGAAGGAGACTCCGCCGCAGACGACCCGGGCCCGGCTGCGCGGCGAGTTCATCCGGCACGCCCAGGAGAAGCGGCGTGACTTCACCGTCGACTGGGTGCACCTGAAGCTGAACGACCAGGCGCAGCGCACGGTGCTCTGCAAGGATCCGTTCCGGGCGTACGACGAGCGGGTGGAGCGGCTGATCGCCAGCATGTGACGGCGTGGGCCGGCCCGGTGTGGTGGTGACCGCCTGCCGGGTCGGCCGGCCCGGTAGGCTGACCGCGCCATGACGACTTCCGAACCTCCTGACAGCGGCCGGGCGCGGCAGAACTGGGTCGAGCGCCGCCGCGAGAAGATCCGCGCCGAGATCGAGCGCAACCGGCGCGGCGAGTACACGGTGCCGACCTGGGTGCTGGCGCTCGCGCTGGTGCTGATCGTGGGCGCCTGGCTCACCCTGATCTTCATGGCCTGACCGGGCTCCGGTGGCGCTGGTCGTCACGGCCTGACCCGGCCCCGGCGGCACCGCAAGCTCGAAGTGGCCTCGGCCCGGCGGCGCTGGGACGATCGTCCCGTTCGGCGTTGTCGGTCCGTGGACCGGGCACGCCCCGCCGCGGCGGCAAGGGATGGTGACGTCATCGCACACATCGACCTCGGTATCGACGAGCGGGAGCATCCGGGCATCCGGGGCCCGATGCGGTTCCGGCCGGAGACGGCCAAGCCACTCAACGCGCTGGCGGAGGCGCTGCTGCGCGCCCCGCACCCGACGCTGACGCCGGGGGAGCGGGAGCTGATCGCGGCGTACGTGTCGGGGCTGAACGAGTGCCGTTTCTGCTGCGCGACGCACTCCGCCTTCGCGGCGGCGCAGCTCCCCTCCGGCATGCCGCTGGTGGACCGGGTCCTCGTCGATCCGGTGGACGCGGAGGTCAGCGACAAGCTGCGGGCGCTGCTGCGCATCGCCGAGGCCGTGCAGCGCAGCGGCCGGGACGTGACGGTGGACCTGGTGGAGGCCGCCCGGGGTGCCGGCGCGACGGACCTGGAGATCCACGACACGGTCCTGATCGCGGCGGCGTTCTGCATGTACAACCGCTACGTGGACGGGTTGGGCACCCTGGTCCCGGACGACCCGGCGGTGTACGAGAAGGCCGCGGAGCGCATCGTGCGGCAGGGCTACCTGGCGACCTGAAGCCCGCCGCCGGGCACGTCGGTCGTCGGGCGTCCGGGTCGGGCGCGGGCCGGGTCAGGTCAGCAGGCGGGCGGCGTGCCGGCCGGCCGCGGCGGCAGCCAGGAAGTACGCGTGGTCGGCGTCGAGGCCCCGGCCCATGGTGGACAGCGGCACCGGCGTCGCCCGCAGCGCGGCGTCGAGCCCGTCGGTGGGCACCCAGACGACGGTGTGCCGCACCGCGAGGGGGGCCAGCGCGGCGTCCACCTCGCGGGCCAGCGCCGGGTCCAGTCCGTCGGGCACCACCAGTTCGGCGGGGGCGAGGGCCACCCGGCCGTACGCGGTGAGGCTGTGGTGCGACACGCCCCGGTGGCGGGGCCGGGGGTCGGCGTCGGAGATCCGCAGCGACCCGACCGGGCGCCCGCCCAGCGTGGCGACGGCGTTGACGGCCTCGCCGACGGCGACGCCGGAGAATCCCCACCGGGTGCCGGTGCCGAGGTTGCCGGGCCCCTGGGCGACGATCGCCACGTCGGCGCCCAGGACGTGGCGGGCGGCCAGCAGGCCGCTGTGCACGGTGCTCGCCTCCAGGTCGCCGCCGAACGCCTGCCCGACGCTGACCGTGCCGGCGAGGTGGTCGCGCAGCCCGGCGAGGGTGCGGGAGAACCAGGCGGGCAGCGCCCCGCCGTCGGTCAGCACGTACGCCACCCGGGCGTCCGGGGCGTCGGCGTGGATGCCGGCCAGGACCGCCGGCAGCGCGGAGTGCAGGTCGGCGGTGACGACCGGCAGGCCGCCCAGGTCGTCGGCGGCGGCCAGGACCTCGCGGTGCGGGGACGCCTCCTCGTCGACGCCGAGCAGGATCGGCTGCAGCGGGGTGTAGCGGGCCTTGACGAGGTGGCCGGCGTCGCGGGTGTCGAGGGCCTGTGGCGGGTCCGGCGGCAGCCGGTCGGGCAGTGCCACGACCAGGGCGTACCCGCCGGTGCCGAGGCCCATCAGCAGCGCGCCGGCGTTGAGCAGCACCCGGTCGCCGGGTTCGGGTCGGCCGACCAGTTCGGGGTAGGCCAGGGCGCGGACCGTGGCGCCGTCGGGCAGGTCGACGTCGAGTTCCACCGCCCCGGTCCACTGCCGCCGCAGCGCCGTCACCGTTCCGGACCGCCATCGCACCATGCCCGGCACGCTAGCGTCGCCGCCCCGGCCGGCCGCGCCCGGGGGCGGCCGGGCACTGCCGCGGGCGGGGCGGCTGGAGGAGAGCAGGGCGGCCCGGCCCGGGGAGAGCAGGGCGGGGCGGCCGGGCGAGGGCAGGGCGGTCAGCCGGCGGAGTCGTCCGGCCGCCGGGGGTCGCCGCGTGGGGCGCCGGTGGGGTCGAGGAAGACGTACCGGATCTGCGGGTAGCGGGCGGTGAGGCGGCGCTCGGCCTCGTCGGCAACGGCCTCGATGGTCGCGCCGCTCGCCTCGTCGTCGAAGTCCAGCTTCGCGGCGACCAGGACGTCGTCCGGGCCGAGCTGCATGGTCAGCAGCGTGTCGAGTCGGCGCACGGTGGCCAGCCCGGCGAGTTCGCCGGCGATCTCGTGGTGCACCCGCTCCGGCACCGCCCGGCCGACCAGCAGCGAGATGTTGCTGCGGGCCAGGACGGTGGCGACCACGAGCAGCAGTACCCCGATCAGGATGGACGCCAGGCCGTCCCACAGCTCCTCGCCGGTGAGCTGGGACAGGGCCAGCCCGACGGCGGCCAGCACCAACCCGATCAGGGCCGCGGCGTCCTCGAAGAACACCGCCTTGACGGCGGGGTCGGCGGTCAGCCGCAGGAACCGGCGTGGGGTGGTGTGCAACTGCAGGGACTCGGTGCGGATCTGGCGTACGGCGCGGGCCAGCGAGACCGACTCGATGGCGAACGACACGGCCAGCACGACGTACGCGGCCAGGTAGTCGTTCCTGTGCTCGTGCACCAGGATGGTGGTGACGCCGTGGGTGATGGCGAAGCCGGCGCCGGCGACGAACGTGAACACCGCCGCCAGGAAGGCCCAGACGTAGCTCTCCTTTCCGTACCCGAACGGGTGGCGGGCGTCTGCCGGGCGCGCCCCGCGCCGCAGGGCGAGGTAGAGCAGCACCTCGGTGGTGGTGTCGGCGACGGAGTGGACGGCCTCGGAGAGCATCGCCGCCGACCCGGAGATCAGCCCGGCGACCAGCTTGGCGACGGCGATGGCGAGGTTGGCGGCCCCGGCGACCACGACGGTGCCGACGCTCTCCGTCTTGACTTCCGGCCGCGCCACCAGGTCACTGTATGACCGCCGGACGTGCCGTGCGGGCTGACCGGACGCGGGCCGGTGCGACGCGACCCACGTGGTGCCCGCGTGGGTGCACGTGCCCGGAGCGCGGGCTGCTAGCGTCTACCCGTGTCGCGGACCCGCACCGAACGCCTGGTCAACCTGGTGATCTGCCTGCTGTCCACGCGACGGTTCCTGACCGCCGCGCAGATCGCCGCGACCGTGCCCGGCTACGAGCACGATCCGGAGGACGCGCGCGACCACGAGGCGTTCCAGCGCAAGTTCGAGCGGGACAAGGCCGAGCTGCGTGAGCTGGGCGTACCGCTGGAGACCGGGACGGCGAGCGTCTTCGACGCGGAGCCCGGCTACCGGATCGCCCACCGCGAGTACGCGCTGCCGGACATTCCCCTCGAACCGGACGAGGCCGCCGCGGTGGGCATCGCCGCGCGGCTGTGGCAGCACGCCGGGCTGGCCGCCGCCGCCTCCTCCGGGCTGGCGAAGCTGCGCGCCGCCGGCGTCGACGTGGACCCGCAGGCCACGCTGGGCCTGGAGCCGATGGTGACGGTGGACCCGGCGTTCGCGCCGCTCACCGCCGCCGCCCGGGACCGGCGGGAGGTCACCTTCGACTACCGGGTGCCCGACCGCGACGAGCCGAACCGCCGCCGGTTGCAGCCGTGGGGTGTGGTGTGCTGGCGGGGCCGGTGGTACGTGGTCGGCCACGACCTCGACCGCGAGGCGACCCGCTGCTTCCGGCTGTCGCGGGTGGTCGGCGCGGTCCGGGTGACGGGCGCGCCGGGCGGCTACGAGCCGCCGGCCGGTGTCGACCTGATCAGTCACGTGGCCCGCTGGTCGGGGCCGGTGGAGCGCACCGGGCGGGCCACCGTGCTGGCCGCCCCGGGCCGCGCCGCCGGGCTGCGCCGCTGGGCGGTCGGCGTCACCACCGGGCCCGACGGCGACCGGCTCGTCCTGCCGTACGCCGACGTGGACGTCCTCGCCGGTCAGCTCGTCGGCTACGGTCCGGACGTGCGGGTGCTCGACCCGCCCGAGGTGCGGGAGGCGGTCATCCAGCGGCTCAAGGAGATCGCGGCCCGGCACGACGACCTCGCCGTCGTCGGGGGTGCCCGGTGACCCGGCCGGCCGCCCGTGGCGGCTCCCGCGCGTCGGCCGACCGGCTGGCCCGGCTGCTGAACCTGGTGCCCTACCTGCTCGCCCGGCCCGGCATCGAGATCGCCGAGGCCGCCGGTGACCTGGGCGTCACCGAGCGGCAGCTGCGTGAGGACCTGGAGCTGCTGTGGGTGTGCGGGCTGCCCGGCTACGGCCCGGGCGACCTGATCGACATGGCCTTCGACGGCGACCGGGTGACCATCACCTACGACGCCGGCATCGACCGGCCGCTGCGGCTCACCCCCGACGAGGCCCTCGCGCTGGTGGTGGCGCTGCGGATGCTCGCCGAGACGCCCGGGGTGGCCAACCGGGACGCCGTGGAGCGGGCCCTCGCCAAGATCGAGAATGCGGCCGGCGACCTGGTGGCCGCGCCCGTCGAGGTCCGGCTGCCCGCCGACACCCGTCGGGTGCAGGAGCTGCGGGCCGCCGTCGAGAGCGGCCGGGCGCTGCGCATCACCTACTACACGGCGGCGCGGGACGAGAGCACGGACCGCGTCGTCGATCCGCTGCGGATGCTGATGGTCGGTGGCCGGGCGTACGTGGAGGCGTGGTGCCGCCGGGCGGAGGCGGTGCGGCTGTTCCGGGCCGACCGGATCGACGCGGTCACCGAGCTGGACGAGCCGGCGACGGTGCCGCCGCAGGCCCGCCCGCACGACCTCACCGACGGCGTGTTCCGGCCCTCGCCGGACCTGCCGTTGATCACCCTGCGGGTCGGCCGGGGCGAGCGGTGGATCACCGAGTACTACCCGTGCGAGCGCGTCGAGGCCGGCGGCGGCGACCAGTGGCTGGTCTCGCTGCGGGTCACCGACCTGGGCTGGGCCCGCCGCTTCGTGCTGGGGCTGGGGCCGGACGTCGCCGTGGTCGCCCCGGCCGAGCTGGCCGAGCAGGTCCGGGCCGCGGCGACCGCCGCGCTCGACGCGTACGCGACGCCGACCCCGGCCGCGCCCCGGCGCCCGGCGGACGGGTCGGACACGCCGCCGGCGGTGCCCTCGGCCGACCCGGCGGTGACCGCGGGCACCCAGTAGGCTGGCCGCCGTGGTGAAGTGGATCGTGCTCGCGGTGGTGCTGTTCGCGCTCGTCGTGTTGGCCCTGGCCGTCCGGCCGGTGCTGGCGCGGCTGCCCCGGCTGCGCCGCGCGGCCGTCGCCCTGCAACGCCGGGCGACCGAGGCGGAGGCGCTGCGGGACACCGCGGAGGCCCTCCAGCAGCGGGCCGAGGCCCTCCAGCAGCAGCTCGACGTCACCCACCGGCGAGTCGAGCTGATCAAGGCCAAGCGCGGCGGTTGATCGATCGGTGTCGCGTCCCTGCGCGATCCGGTCCGGTACCGCGCAGGAACGATCCGTCTGGGGAGTGTTGACGGGACATCCCGGGTTGGTCAAGACTTCACCGGCCGGGACGAACCCGGCGGGTGGCAACGGCCGTCGGCGCACGTACGATGGCTGCGGTACACCCCTCACGACGACACAGAGCGACTGGAGCTTCCCATGGGTGCCCTCAAGCCGTGGCACATCGCCGTACTCGTGGTCGTGCTGATCCTGCTCTTCGGCGCGAAGCGGCTCCCCGACGCGGCCCGTTCGCTGGGCCGGTCGCTGCGGATCATCAAGGCCGAGACCAAGAGCCTGCACGACGACGACCGCAACCTCGCCGAGAAGGCCGACGCGCAGGCCGGCTACCAGCCGCTCCCGCCGCACGCCGGTCAGCAGGCCCCTCACCAGGCCCCGCCGCAGCAGCAGCCGGTCGTTGACCCGGTGCACCGCGTCCGCGACAACTGACCGAGGGCCCGAACACCGTGGCCTTCGCTCTCCGTAAGCGCGGTCCGAGCAACTTCGAGCGGGCCGCCGACGGCTCGATGACGCTGGTCGAGCACATCCGCGAGCTGCGCAACCGGCTGTTCAAGGCGTCCCTGGCGATCCTGGTCGGGTTCGGTTTCGGCATCTGGCTCGCCGGGCCGGTGCTGAACGTGCTCAAGCGGCCGTACTGTGACCTGCCGCAGGCGCAGACGACGAACGGCGCGTGCGACTTCGTCCAGCTCGGCCCGGCCGACCTGTTCCTGCTGAACCTGAAGATCGGTCTGTGGGTCGGGCTGATCATCGCCGCGCCCGTCTGGCTCTACCAGCTCTGGGCGTTCATCGCGCCGGGCCTGCACCGGCACGAGCGGCGCTACGCGTACGTCTTCACCGGGCTGGCGGCGCCGCTGTTCGCCGCCGGGGCGGTGCTGGCGTACTTCGTGACCGCGAAGGGCCTGGAGTTCCTGCTGGACATCTCCGGCAGCGACATCAACACGACGCTGGACATCACCAGGTACGTCTCGTTCGTGACGAACCTGATCCTGCTGTTCGGGGTGGCGTTCGAGTTCCCGCTGCTGGTGTTGATGCTCAACTTCGTCGGCATCGCCAGCGCGAAGCGGCTGCTGGGCTGGTGGCGGGTGGCGGTCTTCGTCTTCTTCGCCTTCTCCGCGGTGGTCACCCCGACGCCCGACCCGTTCGGGATGACGGCGCTGGCGATCTGCCTCTGCGCGCTCTACTTCGCCGCCGTCGGCGTCGCATACCTCAACGACAAGCGCAAGGGCCGCGGCAAGGAGATCTACGCCGGCATCGACGACGACGAGGTGTCGCCGCTGGAGTTCGAGCCGGAGCCGGTCGAGGCCGGGCAGCGGGTCGACGCCAGCTCCCCGGTCGCTGCCCCGGAGCCGGTCGCCGCGCCGGCGCCGATCGACCGCCGCTACGACGACATGACCTGATCGCGGCTCGACCGCACCACCCGCGTACGACACCAGCCCCCTTCGCCGGGGCTGGTGTCGTTTCGGGCCGGTGTCCGGCGTCGGTGCGCCTAGCGCACGCCACCCCCGTCGTGAGCGATCCAGTCGGCAATATGTCACGAGGCGTTCACAAGATGCGGTCGGGTGATCGCGTCTTTACGATGTGTCGACGTTCCCGACACGGGGAGGTCGCTGCCCAGTGCGTCGCCCGACGTTCCGTCCTCCGCCCGTCGCCGCGCCGGGGGCCGCCCCCCTCGCCGGGCGGCGCAGGCTGCCCGTCGCCCGGTCGACCGCCCCGCTGAGGGCCGCCGGGCGGGGCGCGCCGCCCTGCGCCCGTGCTGCTCTCGGCCCGGCGTGGCCGTCCCCACAGAGCCAGCGGTGGCATCCGGCGACCGGCTCCACCGTATGAGCGCACGCCCCGGCTGAGTTCCGGCGGCCACGCCCGCGCGGTCGTCCGGCCCGTCCGGTCGCACCGCCCGGCGCGTGGTCACACGGTGCCCGTGACCGTCGCCACGTCCGACGTCGCGGGCGGGACCCCACAATCCGTCCACGCGGCCGGCCCGCACAGTCCCGTCCAGGGGACTCGGTCGCCACCGCGTACCCGAGATCGGAGCCACGCGTTGATCCGCGTTGTCGTTGCCGAGGAGATGGGGCTGCTGCGCACCGCGCTGTGCGCCGCGCTGTCGAGCCAGGAGGACATCGAGGTCGCTGCCGAGGTGACCGGGGTGGCGGAGCTGTCCGCCGTGGTGCGTCGGCACCGGCCCGACGTGGTGGTGGTGGACCTGGCGTCGGACGCGCCGCAGCCGGTCGAGGTGGTCGCCGAGATCATCGGCGCGGCGCCCGAGACGGCCGTGCTGGGCATGGGCCGCCGGTGGAGCCAGGCCGCGGTCGGGGACCTGCTGGCCGCCGGGGTACGCGGCCTGGTCGGCAAGGACGCGTCGCTCGAGGCGCTGGTCGAGGCCGTCCGGGAACTCGCCGCCGGCGGGAAGGTCATCGACGCGGCGGCCGCCGTGACGGCGCTTCGACCCCCGTCCAGCCCGTTGACCCGTCGGGAGGTGGAGGTACTGCGGGTGGCCGCCGAGGGCCTGCCGCTCAAGGAGATCGCCCGCCGGCTGTTCCTCGCGCACGGCACGGTGCGCAACCACCTGTCGGCGGTCATGCGCAAGACGGGCGCCCGCAACCGGATGGAGGCGGTGTGGCGCGCCCGCCGCGACGGCTGGATCTGACGATCTCCGCCGCCCCGGAGGACAGGGCTTTCTCTCCGCGCTGCGCGCGGAACAGCGCGCGGCGCCTGAACCGAGCGGCGCCGCTCGGTACGTGTTTGAATGCGGACGGTCGTGCTCGGTCCGACGACGCTCGGGAAGGTCAACGGTGATCCGTACCCTGCTGGCCCTCGACGGTGCCCTGGTCCGTGGCGCCCTTTCGCTCGTCCTCGCCGCCGAGGATGACATCAGTGTGGTGGCGGAGCTGGACCGGGAGGACGCCCTCCCGCCGGCGGTCCGGGCGCAGCGCCCCGACGTGGCGGTCGTCGACCTCGATCTCGTCGGGGCGGGGGTGGCCGGGCAGTGCCCCCTGCTGGTGCTCGCCGACCGCCGCCGCGCGCGCAGCCTGCACCGGGTCCTCACGCCGGGTCGGACCGTCGGCATCCTCGGCAACGACGTCGCTCCGCAGCGGGTGGTGGACGGGGTCCGGCGGCTGGCCCGGCGGGAGTCGGTGATCGACGCCGACCTGGTGATGGCGGCGCTGGTCCGGGACAGCCCGCTGACCGTGCGGGAGACCGAGATCCTCGACCTGACGGCGGCCGGGGCGCCGGTCGTGGAGATCGCCCGGATGCTCGGCCTCTCGCCGGGGACCGTGCGCAACCACCTCGGGCGGATCACCCGTAAGGCGGGCGCGCGCACCAGGGTGGAGGCGGTGCGGGTCGCCCGCGAGGCCGGCTGGATCTGACGGCGCCGTCTCCTACCACGATCGGGCCCAGGCACGGACCGTTCGGCGCGGAGCCGCATCCCACCACGATCCGGCACCGCCGGTGGCGTCCCGGGCGTGACCGGCCACGCGGGCGGTCACACCCGGCCGAGAGGCACGCGGGCCGGCGGTGCGACGTCCTGCCAGTGGCCGACCAGTTCGCGGTACGTGGGGGAGCGGGCCAGCAGGTCGTCGTGGGTGCCGACGAGCGGCCGGTCGCCGTCGAACACCAGCACCCGGCGGGCGCGGGTCGCCGAGCTGATCCGGTGCGCGATCACCACCAGCGTGCCGGGGCGGCGGGCGAAGGCACGTTCGACGGTCGCCTCCAGCGTCGGGTCCAGGTGGCACGTCGCCTCGTCGAGGATCACCAGCGGCGCCGGGGCCAGGTAGGCCCGGACCGCGGCGACGAGCTGCCGTTCCCCGGCGGACAGGGCGGCGGGGTCGAGCTCGGCGTCGAGCCCCCCGAGGCGGGTCACGAGGGGACGGGCCCCGAGGGCGTCCACGGCGGCCGCCACGGTCGCGTCGTCCACCTCGGGGTGCAGGTAGCGCAGGTTGTCGGCGAGGGTGCCGCTGCGCACGTACGCCTCCTGCGGCACCAGCACCCGCAGCCGGGCCAGCGCCTCGGGCGGGGTGGTGGCGACGGGCGTGCCGGCCAGGTGCACCGTGCCGGATTCCGGCGGCACCAGCCCGGCGACCAGGGCGGCCAGCGTGGACTTGCCGGCGCCGCTGGGCCCCACCACCGCCAGGTGCTCGCCGTGGGCCACGGTCAGGGTGAGGTCCGCCAGGACGGGCCGGGCGTGCGGGCCGTACCGGAAGGTCAGCCCGCGCAGCCGGACCGCGGGCGCGGCGGCCGTCGGGTCGGCGCGGCACGGCGCCGGGCCGGGCACGGCGGGCGGGCGCGGCACCGGCCCGGGCGGCGGGCAGGTGCGCAGGATCCGGTCGAGGGTGACGGCGTAGCGCAGGCCGCCGCCGCCCACGCCCTGCACGACCGCGCGCAGGGCGGGCTGCAGGCCGGTGGTGACGTAGACCAGCGCGCCCAGCACGGCGCCGGTGCTGAGCCCCTGCCGCACCAGCCACGGCGCGGCCAGCAGCAGCACCACCACCGGCAGCCAGCCGCCGAGCCCGAGGCTGAGGCTGCGCAGCGCCGCCATCCGGGCCAGCGTCCGCTCGACGTCGGCCTGCGCCGAGACCCGCAGGGCGACCCCGGCCACGACCCGGTCCTGCGCGCCGCAGGCGACCACGTCGCGGTGCCCGGCCAGCGCGGAAGCCGCCGACCGGCCGAGTTCCTCACCGGCGGCCACCTGGGCCCGCTGGTGCGCCACCATCGCCGGCAGCGCCGCGGCGAACACCGCCAGCCCGACCAGCAGCGGCGCGGCCACCGCGCCCGCCAGCGGTGGCGCCAGGGCGAGCAGGCCGAGCAGCGCCGCGCCGGCGGTGAACAGGAACCCGCGGACCACCAGCAGCAGCCCGCCGAAGGTGTCCCGGACGACCTCCACCTGGTGGGTCAGCCGGGCCACGGCAGCGCTGTCCGGCCGGCCGCCGGCCCGCGTGGCGTCGCGCAGCGCGGCGTGCACCACCCTGGCCGCCAGCTCGTCGCGGAACGGCTCCACCACGTCGCCGAGGCTGCGGTACACCTGCCCGGTGGCGGACGCGCCGAGCAGCACGGCCACGGCGAGCCCGGCCAGCCAGGCCAGGCCGGTGCCGAGCTGGCCGGCCAGGAAGCCCCGGTCGACCGCGCGGGCCACGAGCAGCCCGCTGAGCAGCGCCGGCAGGGACTCGGCCACCGACCAGGCGGCGAGCCGGCCCAACGCCCGACGACGGGCGCGCAGCGCCCCCCAGGTCGTGCCGCGTACGCCGCTCACGGGGCGTCACCACCGGGCGCGAAGACCGCCCGGTAGTCCGGGTCGCCCCACAGCCGCCGGTGCGGCGCCACGGCCCGCAGCCGTCCGCCGTCGAGCCAGGCGACCAGGTCGGCCGCCGCCGCCGTCGTCGCGCGGTGGGTCACCACGAGCCGCGTACGCCCCTGCGCGCCGTCGGCCACCGCCCGGGCGATCCGGTGTTCGGTGGCGGTGTCCAGGCTGGACGTCGCGTCGTCCAGGATCAGCAGCCGCTCGGCGGGGAACGCCCGGGCCAGCCCCAGCCGCTGCGCCTCGCCCCCGGACAACGGCGCGTCCACCAGCCGGGTCCGGAACCCGTCGGGCAGCCGCGCGACGACGTCGGCGACCTGCGCCGCCCGCGCCGCGGCCAGCACGGCCGGCGTGGCCGGGGCACCGCCGTCGGGCGGGCGTGCCGGCCCGTCAGGCAGGGCGAGCCCGATCGCGTCGTGCACCGTCTCGCCGACCAGGGCCGGCCGGTCGAAGGCGTGCCCGACGGCCCGGCGCAGCGCGGCGGGGCGCAACCGACGCAGCGGCAGCCCGTCGAGCAGCACCTCGCCGGAGTCCGGGTCGTGCAGCCGGCCGGCCACCGCGGCGAGGGTCGACTTGCCGGCGCCGGAGCGCCCGACGACGGCCACCGTGGCGCCGGCCGGCACGGTCAGGTCGACCCCGTCGAGGACCGCTCTGCCGTCCTCGGCGCGGACGCCGACGGCCCGTAGCCGCAGTTCGCCGCGGCCGGGCGGCAGCGGCTCGGTGCCGTCGCGGCGTACCGGGTGGGCCAGCGGCTCGGCGATCCGGCCGGCCGCCGCGCGGCTGCGGACGAGCCGGTTGAGGGCGGCCAGCACCGCGCCCAGCCCGGCGCCGAGGGCCGCGTACTGCACCGCGGCGACCAGTTGACCGGGGGTGAGCCAGCCGGCGGTGAGCGCGTACCCGCCGACGGCCACGACGGCCACCTGGAGCAACGGACCCACGGCGGCGGTGCGGGCGCTCGCCCGGGCCAGCAGCCGCCAGCCGAGCAGGCCGTACCCGCGCAGTTCCGGCAGGGCCGCCAGCACCCGGTCGCGTTCCCGGTCGGCGGTCGCGGCGGCGGCGATGGTGCGGGCGCCGCCCAGCGCCTCCAGCAGCCGGCCCGCGATGGCGCCCAGCACCCGCTGGTACCCGCCGACGGCGGCGGAGGCGTCGGTGACGAACGCGCGCATGAGCACCGCGAGCAGAGCCAGCCCGCCGAGGAGGGTGACGCCGAGCAGCGGCTCGATCAGGGTGAGCGCCACGACGCTGCCGACCGGGGGGAGCAGCGCGACGACGCCCAGCACCACGGCGGTGCCGGCCTGCCCGGCGTCGGCGGCCTGGCCGACGAGCCGACCGACCAGGTCGCCCACCGGGTAGCGGCGGACGGTGCGCACGTCGGAGGCGAACAGGTGGCGCAGCAGGCGCCGGCGCAGCAGGGCGGTGGCGCGGGCCGCGCCGTGCCCGCCGGCGAGGTCGCCGAGGACGTCGGTGACGATGAGGACGGCGACCAGCCCGCAGGCGGCGGCGGGCCACCAGGAGCCGTGACCGCCGACGGCGGCGTCGACGGCGAGCCCGAGCGTCGCGGGAAGCGCCAGTTCGGCGGCCGCGCCGGCGAGCGCGACCGCCCCGAGCAGGACCGTCCAGCCGCTGCCGTCGCGAACCACCCGGCGCAGCAGCCGGTCGGAGCCGGTCAGCGTCCGCATCGGATCTCCCGGGAAAGACGTGCGGCCCTGGGCGGGTACGTCTACCCGCCCAGGGCCTCGCGTGGTGACCTGGTCAGTTGCAGGTCGTGATGGACAGCGAGCTGTCGCCGCAGAGCAGCAGGCTCGCGTTGCTGCCGCCGCCGGAGCGGTCGGCGGGGGCCGTCTCCAGGCCCTGGAGGTCCAGAAGCGCCATGTCGTGTCACCTCCTTCCGTGCTGGTCGGTGGGGTCGGTCGCCCTCGCGTCGGTGAGGGAGTCGGGGGCGCCCGCCAGGGGCGCGAGGAACGGCAGGGCCACCGGCGCGTCGTGCCGCGCGGCGGCCAGCGCCAGCAGCACGCCGGCGGTGCCGGTGCCGAGGTCCATGGACAGCCGCAGCAGTTGCTCGCCGGGAAACGCGGTCCCGTCCCCGTACGGCAGGGCGTGCCACGCCAGCCGCCGCACCTGGGCGTCCCGCTCGCGGCGCCGTTCCGGGTCGTCCGGGTACGCCGCGAGGTAGGCGACGATGCCGGCGCGACCGGCGAACAGGCCCGACTGCGCGTAGAACGGGGACCGGGCGGCGCGGCGCACGCCGGCGCTGGCCTCGGCGAACCGTTCGTCGGCGCGGTGCCGCAGGTACTGGTCGAGCACGAGCCCGATGCCGACGCTGCCCTGCCCCAGGTAGGGCATGGTGCGCCAGCCCTCGTTGACCTCCAGCGCGCCGCCGGGGCGGACCACGCAACGGCGCAGGTCCTGGCGCAGGGCGGTGGCGGCGTGCTCCAGCAGGGCGGGGTCGCCGGTCACTTCGTGCAGCCGCACCAGCAGCAGCGCCGGGCCGGTCCGGCCGCGCAGCAGCCCCGCGTACGGGTGCCGCCCGCCGCTGACGTCCGGCCCCGGGTCGTCGGCGAGCCGGTCGACGACCCGCTCGGCGGCCCGCCAGGCCGCGTCGCGCAGGGCCGTCTCGCCGGTGCGCCCGGCCAGCTCGGCGAGGTTTAGTGCGATCCCGGACAGGCCGCTGGCGAGGCTGTGGTCCAGCCCGTCCGACGGCTGCCGCAGGCAGATGTCGAGCACGTCGAGGGCGTCCTGCCGGCGGCCGAGCAGCTCCAGGGCGTACGCGACGCCGTGCAGGCCGTCGTAGAAGCCGCACCGGGTGCCGGAGGCGGGCGCCGTGGCCCGGCGTACGAGCCACTGCTCGTGGTGGGGCCAGTGCCCGGCGCCGCTGGCGTGCAGGGCGTACAGGACCCCGGCGGCGCCGTGGGCGAGGTTGAGCCCGCCGCTGCGGAACTGCTCGATGTCGCCGGGGAAGAGCCGGTCGTCCCGGTCGGGCGTCGCGCTGGCGAGGATCGCCCGGGCGAGCCGGTCGCGGTACGCGGGCCCGACGCCGACGGCGAGGTCGTCCGCCGCCCCGTCGGTCGTCGTGTCGGCCGTCGCGGCGGTCGTGTCGGCCGTCGCGGCGGCGGGCGCGCCGGTGATCTCCTCCACGGCGGCGTCGAGGAACCTCCTCGGCACCGGGAAGTGGGCGGCGACCACGTCGGCGAGGTGCGCGGCCTTGGCCGGCGCCAGCCGGAGCAGCTGGGTCAGCGGCAGGAACAGCGCCAGCCGCAGGCAGGCCAGGGCGTACCGGTCGACGGCGGGGCCGGTGCGGTCCCGGGGCGCGGCGAAGCCCTGGTTGCGTAGGCCCGGCCGGCGGTGTCCGTCGATCGGGGCGGCGACCTCGAAGTCCACCAGCGCGATCCGGTCGTCGGGGCGGACCATGACGTTGAACAGGTGCAGGTCGCCGTAGACGAGGCCGCGCTCGTGGATCGCCGTGACGACCTCCTCGACCTGCCGGTGGACGTCCAGCGCCCACCGGGTGTAGTCGGCGCGGTCGGCGTCCGTGGCGTCGGCGTCGATCAGCGGGTACCGGTCGACCAGGACCTTGTTCAGCGCCCGGCCCTCGACGAACTCCAGCGCGAGGAAGCGGTGCTCGCCGAGAGTGAACTCGTCGTGCACCCGGGGCACCTGCGGCAGGTCGGCGAGGCGGCGCAGCGCCTCGGCCTCCCGGCCCAGCCGGGCGACGGCGTCGGTGCCGTCGGCGTCCAGCCCGGCGTGCGGTCGGGCCTCCTTCAGCACCACCTGGGTGTCGCTGCGCAGGTCCCGTCCGACGTAGAGGCCGCCGCCGTTGGAGAAGTGGA
Source organism: Micromonospora sp. NPDC048040 (assembly GCF_055587185.1). NCBI lineage: Bacteria > Bacillati > Actinomycetota > Actinomycetes > Micromonosporales > Micromonosporaceae > Micromonospora > Micromonospora sp. NPDC048040. Next base: position 53,444 of record NZ_JBVJGT010000016.1, read on the forward strand.
TGACCTTCTCGATCCGGTACGGCACCTCGTCGGTGCTGGTGGCGTTGCGGGCGGCCAGGTGCGGGCCGAGGAAGTCGGGCAGCGTCACCCAGGACGGCACGTGGAAGACGGGGTCGCGGCGGTCCGGCACGAGGGTGCCGGTGTCGTCCTCGATCGCCGGGACGACCTGGCCGTCGGGGGAGTGGCAGTAGCGGGCCGCGAAGCCGCCGTAGCGCACGTACACCGGCCCGGTGCCGTGGCGCAGGTCGCTGAGGATGTACGGGCCGGGTTCGCCGGCGAGCAGCTCGTCCAGCTCCTTGCAGACCAGCTCCAGCTCCGCGTCGTCACGGGGATAGACGGTGACGAACTTGCCGCTGGCCCCGCGGGAGGCGTACTTGGCGTTGCGCAGCAGCAGGGTGCGCGGGCCGCGGAGGAACTTGAACGACAGCCCCCGCGGGACGCAGTATTCCCAGACGGTGTCCAGCACCCGCTCGGCGTTGGCCAGGGTCGCCGACACGTGGATCTTCCAGCCCTGCTGGGGCAGCGTGCCGCCCTCGGGGGCGTAGATGAGCCAGTCGTCGAGCGGCTCCGAGCGCCAGCCGTCGGGCACGGGCCGCCGGGCCGCCGCAAGGTGGGCTGTTCGACCGCGCTGCCGAGCGAGTCGTAGAACAGCCGGTCGGCGGCGCAGTAGCTGTCGTAGCGATCGTCCACCGTGACCACTCCCTCCGCTGTTCGGTCCATCCCTTGGTCCTGCTGGCTGATCTGAGTTTGTCCGTTCGGGCCATGGCGGATCCAGTGCGATCAGTCATGACAGTGGATGCGTGCTGCACGGCCGGCCGTGACAAATGTCAGGTGCGCCCGGGGTGCTCGTCGGTCGCGCCAGCGGCTGGCGGGCGATGTCGCCGTCGCCGGGGCGGGCGGTGCGGGCGCCCCGGTGGGTGGCGGTACGGTGCTCGCCGTGACCGCAGACGATCACCCCTCCGCCGCCGGCGGACCCGTCGCCGTGCTGGCCAACCCGACCGCCGGCCGAGGACGGCACCGGGGGCTGCTGCCGCAGGTCCTGCACCGGCTCGCGGCCGCCGGCCGGCCGGTGCGCCTGCTGCACGCGCACAGCGCCGACGAGGCCGAGTCGGCCTGCCGCGCGGCGGTCGGCGACGGCGCGTCCGCCCTGGTCGCGGTGGGCGGCGACGGCACGGTGCACCGCGCGTTGCAGGCGGTCGCCGGCACGGCGGTGCCGTTCGGTCCGGTGCCGGCCGGCACCGGCAACGACTTCGCGGTCGACACCGGCTTCCCGGCCGACCCGCTCGCCGCCGTCGACGTGATCGCGGCGGCGTTGCGCGACGGCCGCACCCGGCCGGTGGACCTGGCGCGGCTGACGGGAGCCGGCGGCGTGCGCCGCTGGTACGGCGCGGTGCTCGCGGCCGGCTTCGACGCGATCGTCAACGAGCGCGCCAACCGGATGCGCCTGCCGCGCGGGCCGCGCCGCTACGACCTGGCGATCCTGGTGGAGTTGGCCCGGTTGCGCCCGCGCCGCTACACGCTGCGGCTCGACGGGGTGACGCACGAGGTGGACGCCGTTCTGGTGGCGGTGGGCAACTGTGCCAGCTACGGCGGCGGCATGCGGATCTGCCCCGACGCGGACCCCGCCGACGGGCTGCTCGACGTGGTGGTGGGCGGCCGGTTCGACAGGCGCACCCTGATGCGGGTCAAGCCGCGCATCTACCAGGGCACCCACGTGGCGCACCCGCTGGTGCGCAGCTACCGCGTCCGTACGGTCGAGTTGAGCGCCGAGGGCATCACCACGTACGCCGACGGCGAGCGGGCGATGGACCTCCCGGTGACCGTGACCGCCGTCCCGGCCGCCGTCCACCTGCTCCGCTGACTGCGAGGCTGGCCGGGTCGGTCCGCTCCTGCATCCTCGCGGTCAGGGGGTGGGGGTGGTGCGGACGATGCGGTCCAGCCACTCCGCGAGCAGGGCGCGCTCGGCCGGGGAGAGGTCGGTGGTCAGCCCGTCGAGGGCGGCGCGCAGCGCCACCGCGTGCCGGACCGGGTTGCCGGCCCGGGAGGTCGCCCGGGCGGCGGGGGAGTCGGTGACCAGCGCGGCGAGCACCGCCTCCCGCGTCCGGGTGGACAGGGCGGGGTCACGCTGAGGCGGCGGGGTGCGGATCAGGGCGAGGGTCACCCCGCAGGCGGCGGCGTGCAGCATCTCGGTGGCCTCGTCGACGCCCGCGCGCAGCCGGCCCGCCTCGGCCACCCGGTGCACGAGCTGGCGCAGGATGTCGGCCGCGACCCGGGCCGCGGTCGGGGTCTCGCCGGGGCGCGGGTCGCCGTACATCAGGGCGTGGCAGGCCGGGTTGGCCAGGCCGAAGCCGACGTGCAGCTCCCAGCCCCGGCGCAGGTCGTCGACCGGGTCGCCGGCGAGGTCCCGGGACGCCTCGGCGTGCAGGTACGCGGCGAACCCGTAGCTGGCCGCCGCGTCCAGCAGGCCGCGCATGTCGCCGAACTGCCGGTAGATGGTCGGCGCCTGCACCCCGGCCGCCCGGCTCACCGCGCGCGTCGAGACCGCCTCCCGGCCGCCTTCGGCGAGCAGGGCGGCGGCGGCCCGGACGATCCGGTCCCGGGGCGACGTCTCGGTGATCATGGCAACGACGATAACGCCCTCGCGTTAGCGACGGTGGCTAACGCTGCTGTCGCCTCGTTGTTAGCGGTGCTGGTCGACGCCGGCCACGTCCAGCACGGTGCCCAGGCCGTTGGCGCGCCCCGCCTCGGCGGCCGGCAGCACCAGCACCCCGCACCCGGCCGCGACGGCGCCCGCGTCGGCCGGCGTGTCGCCCACCATCAGCGCGCGCTCCGGGTCGACGCCGAGCATTCCGCAGGCGCGCAGGAAGATCCCCGGGTCCGGCTTGCAGCGCCCGACCTCGTACGACAGGGCGTAGGCGTCGACCAGGTCGGCCAGCCCCCACGCCGCGAACATCGGCCGGATGTCGAAGCCGATGTTGCTGACCACGGCCACCGGGACGCCGGCGGCGCGCAGGGCGGCCAGGGTCGGCGCGGTGTCCGGGTACGGCACCCAGCCGTCGGGGACCAGCACCCGCTCGTAGAGCGCCTCGGCGAAGCCCTCGATGCCCGCGTCGACCGTCTCGGCGAGCCCCGTGTAGGCGCCGCGGTGGGCGTGCGGGTAGAGATCCCGGTCGGCCCACAGCTCGGCCAGCCGGGGCGGCACCCGGGCCGGCAGGGGCCCGCCCGCCCGGCCCGCCGTCAACAGCCGGTCGGCCAGCGCGGTGGCCCGCATCCGCTCCAGCGTCACGCCGCAGGAGGCCGCGGCGGCGAGCACCCACTCGCGGGGCTCCTCCACCTGGGCCAGCGTGCCGTGGAAGTCGAACAGGACCGCCTCCACGGGGCGGCGGGACGGGCCCGGGACGACGGCGTCGTCGGCCCCGGGTGAGGCGTGGGGCGGTTCGGCATGGTCCGGCACGTCGTGCACCCTACCGACCGCCCCCGACCCCGCTGTCGGTTGGCCTTGTCACGTGGCCGCCGTCGGCACGCACTAATCTTGAGGACATGTCGAGCCCCGCCGAGCGGTACGCCGCGGCGCGCCGCCGGGCCGCGCAGGCCTCCCAGTTCCCGGCGCTGGACGAGTTCGCCCTCGATCTGGGGTTCGATCTCGACGACTTCCAGCGGGAGGCGTGCCAGGCGCTGGAGCGCGGCAGCGGCGTGCTCGTCTGCGCCCCCACCGGCGCCGGCAAGACGGTGGTCGGCGAGTTCGCCGTACACCTGGCGCTGCGCGGCGCGTCGGGGCGCGAGGCCGGCGGTCCCGGCGGCGCGGGCGACGAGGTGGTGCCCGCGGCCGGCGGCGAGGCCGCTCCGGCCCCGGCCGCGCCCCGGCGGCGCAAGTGCTTCTACACCACCCCGATCAAGGCGCTGTCGAACCAGAAGTACCACGACCTGGTCGACCGCTACGGCGCCGAGCAGGTCGGTCTGCTCACCGGCGACAACGCCATCAACGGCGACGCCCCGGTGGTGGTGATGACCACCGAGGTGCTGCGCAACATGCTCTACGCCGGCTCGGCCACCCTCGAGGGCCTGGCGTACGTGGTGATGGACGAGGTGCACTACCTCGCCGACCGGTTCCGCGGCGGGGTCTGGGAAGAGGTGATCATCCACCTGCCCGCCTCCGTCACCCTGGTCTCCCTCTCGGCCACCGTGTCCAACGCCGAGGAGTTCGCCGACTGGCTGGTCACCGTGCGCGGCGAGACCGCCGTGGTGGTCAGCGAGCACCGCCCGGTGCCGCTGTGGCAGCACATGCTGGTCGGCAAGCGGATGTTCGATCTGTTCCACGACGCCGACGCCGCCCGCAAGCACGACGTGCACCCCGAGCTGCTGCGCTACACCCGCGACACCATGCGCCGGCTGGAGTTGGGCGAGGGGCGCAGCGCCGGCCCGGGCGGCGGGCGGCGCGGGCCCCGCTGGCGCGGCCCGATGCGCCCCGACATCGTCGACCGGCTGGACCGGGAGGGCCTGCTGCCGGCGATCCTGTTCATCTTCAGCCGCGCCGGCTGCGCCGCCGCCGTGCAGCAGTGCCTCGCCGCCGGGCTGCGGCTCACCTCGCCCGAGGAGCGGGCGGAGATCCGTCGGGTCGTCGAGTCCCGGGTCACCGCGATCCCGGGCGAGGACCTGACCGTGCTCGGCTACTGGGAGTGGCTCGACGGCCTCGAACGCGGCCTGGCCGCCCACCACGCCGGCATGCTGCCGGTGTTCAAGGAGGTCGTCGAGGAGCTGTTCGTCCGGGGCCTGGTGAAGGCGGTCTTCGCCACCGAGACGCTCGCCCTGGGCATCAACATGCCGGCCCGCTGCGTGGTGCTGGAGCGCCTGGTCAAGTACAACGGCGAGGCGCACGTCGACCTGACGCCGGGGGAGTACACGCAGCTCACCGGCCGCGCCGGCCGGCGCGGCATCGACGTCGAGGGGCACGCCGTCGTCGTCTGGTCCCCGGAGACCGACCCCCGGCACGTCGCCGGCCTCGCCTCCACCCGCACCTACCCGCTGCGGTCCAGCTTCCGGCCGTCGTACAACATGGCGGTCAACCTGGTCGGCACGGTGGGCGCGGAGCCGGCCCGGGCGCTGCTGGAGTCCTCCTTCGCGCAGTTCCAGGCGGACCGCTCGGTGGTCGGCCTGGCCCGCCAGGTGCAGCGCAACACCGAGACCATCGAGGCGTACGGCGTGGAGGCGGCCTGCCACCACGGCGACTTCGACGAGTACTTCGCGCTGCGGGTCGCCATCGCCGACCGGGAACGGGCCATCGCCCGGCAGGGGCAGAGCCAGCGCAAGGCCGCCGCGGTGGCCTCGCTGGAGCGGCTGCGCGTCGGCGACGTGATCCGGGTGCCGTCAGGCCGGCGGGCCGGCCTGGCGGTCGTGCTCGACCCGGCCACCGGCGGCTTCGGTGAGCCCCGGCCGCTGGTGCTCACCCAGGACCGCTGGGCTGGCCGCGTCAGTCCCGGCGACTTCACCACCCCCGCCGAGGTGTTGGCGCGGATCCGGGTGCCGAAGCACTTCAACCACCGGTCGCCGGCCGCCCGGCGCGACCTGGCCGCCGAGGTCAGCGGCACCGGGCTGGACCGGCACGGCGGGCGCCGGGGCGGCCGTTCCCGCCAGGCCGTCGGCGAGGACCACCGGCTCAGCCAGCTCCGCGGCGAGCTGCGTCGCCACCCCTGTCACGCCTGCCCGGACCGGGAGGAGCACGCCCGCTGGGCGGAGCGGCGCCGCCGCCTGGAGAAGGACACGGAGGAGCTGCGGCAGCGGGTGGCCGGCCGGACCGGTTCGTTGGCCCGTACGTTCGACCGGATCGTCGCGCTGCTCACCGCCCGCGGGTACCTCGCGCCCGACGGCACGGTGACCGACGCCGGCCGGATGCTCGGCCGGATCTGGACGGAGGCGGATCTGCTGGTCGCCGAGTGCCTGCGCCGGGGGGTGTGGGACGGGCTCTCCCCGGCCGAACTCGCCGCCGCCGTGTCGGTGGTGGTCTTCGAGGCCCGCCGCGACGTCGACGAGCGGGCGTCGCTGCCCCGCGGCCCCGTGGCCGAGGCGGTCGACGAGACGCTCAAGCTGTGGAGCGAGATCGAGGCGGACGAGGCGGCCCGTGGCCTGGCGGTCACCCGCGAGCCGGATCTGGGCTTCGCCTGGCCGGTCTACCGGTGGGCCCGGGGCGAGGCCCTGGCGAAGGTGCTCGCGAGCGGCCACGAGATCGACGGCGAGATGCCGGCCGGCGACTTCGTCCGATGGGCCCGGCAGGTGGTGGACCTGCTCGGTCAGCTCGCCGACTCCGGCGGCGCCTCGGCGGAGCTGAGGTCCACCGCCAGGCAGGCGATCGCCGCGGTCAACCGGGGCGTACTGGCGTACCACGCCCCGGCCTGACCCGTCACTCTCCGTGGCGGCGCGTCGGAATCCCGCGCGTCGGCGCGGGTCTGCAGCCCGGTGACGATCTTCGGCCGCGGCGGCCGAAGCGCCGCCCACTGAGCGCCGGTCGGACCGGTCGATCTCGCCGGGCCGGCGCTCGCGTTCGGCATGCCTGCGACGGGTGCGGTTCCACGTCCTTCGGCGGGCTGACCGTCGTGGGGCTGGATCGGGCCGTGCGCGTCGACGGTCGGCTGTCGACAGACGAATCCTCCCTGATCACAGGCGCTCCGCGGCGCTGAAGTGCGTTCGAAGTCGTCTTGAAGTCCGCGACCGCCAGGATGTGCGCGACGTACGTGACCGAGGGGTCACGCGCGGTTGCGACGGGGAGGAGCGTGGCGGCGTGGGCCGATTGCGTGAGTGGGTCGCCGCCTCGGTGGCGGTGGTTCTGCTGGGCGGCGGTGTGGCGGTGGCATCGACGGCGCAGGCGGCACCCGATGCCGCGCGTACGGAAGAGTTGTCACCGGAGCGGGAGGCGACGGCCGCCGCGGCGGCCACCGGCGAGCGGATCGAGGTCGTGGCGTCCCGCACCGAGCGGCAGCAGGTGTTCGCCAACCCCGACGGCTCCTTCACCATGGAGCTGTCTCTCGGGCCGGAGCGGGTACGCAGGGGCAACGGCTGGGTCGACCCCGACACCCGACTGGTGCGGCGCGCCGACGGCGCGATCGTGCCGGTTGCGCCCGCCACGCCGGTGGTGTTCTCCGGCGGGGGATCGGCGGCTCCGCTCGCGCGGCTGTCCGAGGGGGACCGCTGGATCGAGATGAGCTGGCCGGACCCGCTACCGCCGCCGCAGCTGTCCGGGGAGACCGCTACCTACCCCGAGGTGCTGCCCGGAGTGGACCTTCAGCTCACCGCGCACGCGGAGGGCTTCGCGCCGGTGCTCGTGGTCAAGACCCGCGAGGCGGCCGACAACCCCCGCGTCGCGGAGATCGACTTCGAGCTGTCGGCGCAGGGCCTGACGGTGACCGAGCAACCGGACGGCACGCTGGCGGCGCAGGACGAGGCGGGCGACGTCGTCTTCGCCTCGTCCCGGGTCGAGATGTCGGACACGCCGTCGCCGGCCGCCACGACGAGCGAGGACGAGCCGACCGAGACCGTGGGGGTGGGCAACCAGGCGGTGGGCGAGCTGGAACTGGTGGGCAGCGACCTCACGATCGTCCCGGACCAGGCTCTGCTGGACGACCCGACGACGGTGTATCCGGTCCGGATCGACCCGTGGTGGACGGCGCCACAGTACGGGTGGGCCAAGGTGTTCGCGGGCAAGCCCGACATGGCGTACTGGAACGGCGGCATGGACGGCCCCGAGGCGAAGGTCGGCTACTGCGGGTTCGCGGGCTGCAACGGCATCGGGACGGCCCGGTCGTACTTCCAGTTCGACACGAGGGCACTGGCGGGGGCGACGCTGCTGGGCGCGGAGTTGAACATCCGGGAGATCTGGGCGCCGTCGTGTGCCCCGGCGCCGCTGCGGCTGTACCGGACCAACCCGATCGGCCAGGGCATGACGTGGAGACGTGGGCAACCGGGCTGGGGGACGAGCGCGGAGCCCTGGCACCTCACGACCGTTTCCGCCGCCCACGGCTACGGCCCGTCCTGCCCGGCGAACTGGCTTGGGGTCGACCTGGGCGGCAACGTGGTCAGCCCCGGCGGGGTGACCACCTTCATGCTTCGCGCGGATGACGAGGGAACGGGCGCGAGCGCCCAGTGGAAGAAGTTCAACAGCTTCGCGAACGGTCGGTTCGCGCCGAGGCTGCTCGTCAAGTACAACTGGCCGCCGGACGTGCCGTGGCAGCTCTCCGCGTCGGCCGGCCGGATGGCACCGAGCCTCGGCTGCGCGGGCGCGGTGGACCAGGCGTTCTCTCCCACGGGTGCGCTGGCGCTGTCCGCCGTCCTCGACGATCGGGACGCACAGAACCTGTCGGCGAAGTTCGAGTGGTGGCAGTACGGCGCCGGCGCCCCGGCCGGCAGCACCCAGACGGCGGCCCAGCAGCCCGGGCTACGGCATCGGGCCGCGATCCCCGCTGGCGTCTTCGGCGACGGCAAGCGGATTTCCTGGCGGGTACGGGCGTTCGACGGCGTCAACTGGAGCGGATGGTCCCGCTTCTGTCAGGTGACCGTGGACGCCACGAAGCCGGGCGCACCGAGGCTGACCTCGACGGACTTCCCGGAGAACGGGTTCGGCGGCTATCCGGGTAAGACCGGTGCGGTCACGGTGACGGCAGCGGACGGCGACAGGGACGTGCTCGGCTTCCAGTGGAGCCTGGACTTCCAGGACTTCCCGCTGGTCTCCCTCAACTCGCCGCGCTTCGTGCCGGCCGTCAACGGCGTCGCCACGATCCGGGTCACCCCGCTGAGCGACGGTCCACACGAGCTGTACGTGCGCGCGGTCGACCGGGCGCTCAACGTGTCCGCGCCCTACCGGACACCCGACGACGACGGCGGCGGGGTGCCACCGGGAGGCGGATACCACTTCCTGGTCGGCTCCGATGCTCCCGGACAGATCGGGCACTGGCCGCTCGACGGCCGCATCAGTGCCGTCCCGAACAACAACGCACCGGACCTCACCGGCGGGCGTCCCGCCACCGTGTCCGGCATGCACCCGGAGACGGGCGCAATGTGGAGGCGCGGGCGCATCGGCGACGCGTTGGAGTTCACCGGCGCCGGGAGCGGCTACGCGGCCACCCGCGAACGCGTGCTGCGCACGAACCAGACCTTCAGCGTCTCGACCTGGGCGACGCTCGGCGCCGTCGACACCGGGACCTACGCCGCTGTCTCGCAGGACGGCAGCGTGGCCTCCGGCTTCTATCTCGGTTACGTCGGTGACCAGAAGCGCTTCGCGTTCCGGATGGCGTCGGCTGACTCGACGCAGGCGCCGATAGCCCGGGCGGTCTCGACCAGGGAGCCGATAGCCGGCGTCTGGTATCACCTCGTCGGAGTCTTCGACCTCAGCACCCGGGAGCTGCGGCTGTACGTCAACGGCGTGCTGAACACCGTGGCCAGGGTGGACGCGACCTGGGACGCGGCCGGGCCGCTGCAGATCGGGCGCTCGAGGTACCGCAGCCAGTACACGGAACCGTGGCGCGGCCGCGTCGACGACGTCAAGGTCTGGCAGCGGGCGCTCGTGCCCGCCGAGATCCGGGCATTGGCCAACACGCCGGTGATCGAGGAGGCGTTCCTTCCCCTGGACGAGGGGGCCGGCACCCGCGTCGGTGACGTCTCCGGCAACTACCGGAACGCCACCGCGACGGGTGGGATCTCGTGGCCGCCGGGCCCGGTCGGCGACCACGCCATCGAACTCGACGGCGTTGACGACGCGGTCACCGGCACGGAGCAGGCGGTGCGCACCGACGGCAGCTTCAGCGTGACGGCCCGGGCGCGGCGGGACCCGGAGAGCACCAGCACCACCCAGACGGTGGTGAGCCAGGACGGGCCGACCGCATCGGGATTCACCCTCGGGTACGCCAACGGCAAATGGGTCTTCGCGGTGTCCCCGGCGGACGGCGCCGCGCCGATCAAGGCGCAGGCCGACGCCGAGGACTGCGACCCCGGCCCCTCCGGAGGCTGCTACTGGGTCGACCTGGCCGGCGTGTACGACGCGGCGGCCGGTGAGGTCCGGCTCTACGTCGAGGGCGTGGAGACCGTCGCGGTGGGCGGCGTGCGCGCGCACGTGCCCGGACCCTTGACGATCGGCCGGGCCAGGTCGGCCGGGCAGGCGACCGCGTTCTTCGACGGCCGCGTCGACGACGTGCACGTCTACACCGGCGTGCTCAGCAAGGAACTCATCGTCGACCACAACGAGAGCCAGGTGACCGCGCGGCCGAACCCGTACGGCGGACAGCTCAGCCGGTTCGTCAACCACGACGGCCGACACTTCGTGAGCACCGGTCCGGTGCCGCCGGCGATGCTGTGGGAGCCCGGCCTCGGTCTGCTGGCACCCCCGGACACGCCCGGCACGCGGATGCTCTACTCCTGCCGGTACTCCGGCGGCTGGTACATGGCGGTGGTCGACACGTGCGAGGGAACCGACAAGACGCTCCTGGGCGAGATCGGCCTGGCCTACAAGAATCCGCCACCGGACCATCCGTCGTTGCCGATCTACCGCTGTGTGGTTCCGGCCACCGGAGACCACTACAGCACGCCCTACCAAGCCTGCGAGGACCCGCTGCATCGCAACGAGGGGCTCCTCGGGTACACCCTGGCCTACCGGCAGTTGGTCCGCTACGTCTCGGACGCGCCGGGGCACGGCCACCTCACCGTCGGTACGCTCGCCCGCCTGCCCGCCGGCTACCAGCCGGAGGGCACACAGGGGATCATCGCGCTGACCGGCGATTCCGGCGCGAACGCCCTCTACTCCTGCGTCGACGGCACCGACGAGTTCCTGTCGACTGACCCCGCCTGCGAGGGCAAGACGGTGCGCCGCCGCGAGGGTGGCATCTGGACGCAGCCGCCGGCGTTCGCCGCCGCGACCGCGCCGTTGTACTCCTGCCGCCTCAGCGAAGCCGAGGGCGGGGACCGGTTCACCTCCCTGGACGAGCAGTGCGAGGGCAGGACGACCCAGGCCAGCCGGCTCGGCTACGTCATCACGAGCCTCCACTAGGGAAGGAACGACGGCTATGCGTAACCGCTCGACCCGGTGGTTGGCGGCGGGCCTCGCCGCCGTCCTGGTGACGACGCTGGCGGCGGTGCCGCCGCCAGCGGCCTCGGCGGTGGCGGTGACGCTGCCCACCGCGCCGCAGCAGGAGCCGGTGGTGCCGGTGAAACCGGTGGCGGTCAAGGACGACCCGCTGCCCACGATGACCGTGGCGGCAACCGCCCCGGCGCCGGTGTGGCCGGCTGCGGGGGCCGCCGAGGTACGGCTCGCGGCGAGGGCCACGCCCGCCGGCAGGCTGCCGGTGCGGCTGGCGCGGGGCACGGCGTCGACCGGGCCCGCGACACCGGCCGCGGTCCGGGTGGAGATGCGCGACCAGGCGGCGGCGCGGCGCGCCGGCGTGGCGGGCGTGGTGTTCGACCTGCGTCGCGCCGACGGGTCCGGCTCCGCCGGGCCGGTCACGCTCACCGTCGACTACAGCGCCTTCCGGTACGCGTACGGCGGTGACTGGGCGAGCCGCCTGCGGCTGGTGCGCCTGGCCGATCGGTCGGCCGTGCCGAGCCGCAACGACCACCGGGCCGGGACACTGAGCGCACAGGTCGACGTCGGCGGGGACAGCACGGCGTACGCGGTCACCGCGGGCGCGTCCGGCTCGGCGGGCAGCTACGCCGCCACGTCGCTGGCCCTGTCGGGCACGTGGCAGGTGTCGACGCACACCGGCGACTTCAGCTGGAGCTACCCGCTGCGGATGCCGGAGACGCCCGGCGGGCTGGCTCCGCAGCTGTCACTGGCGTACTCGTCCGGGGCGATCGACGGCCGCACGGCGGCCACCAACAACCAGCCGTCCTGGGCCGGCGACGGGTTCGACATGTGGTCCGGTTACATCGAGCGGTCCTACCGCGGGTGCGCCGACGACCTCGGCGGCAACAACGGCCAGCAGGCCACCGGCGACCAGTGCTGGTTCAACCAGAACGCCACGCTCTCGCTCGCCGGCCACTCCGGGCAACTGGTGCCCGCCGGCACCAACGTCTGGCGGCTCAAGCAGGACGACGGCTCGCGCATCGAGCTGCTGGCCGACCCGACGAGGGCGAACGGCGACGCCGACGGCGAGCACTGGAAGGTCACCACCCGCGAGGGCACCCAGTACTTCTTCGGTGTGAACCGGTTGCCGGGCTGGACCGCGGGCAAGCCCGAGACCAACTCCGTGCAGACCGTGCCGGTGTTCGGCAACCACACGAACGAGCCGTGCCACGCCGCCACGTTCGCCGAGTCGTCGTGCGCCCAGGCGTACCGGTGGAACCTGGACCACGTCGTCGACCCGCGCGGCAACACGATCACCTACTGGTACGAGAAGGAGAAGAACTCCTACGGCGCGAACCAGGGCCGGCGGACGGTCGAGTACGACCGTGGCATCCTCCTGCGCCGGGCGGAGTACGGCACCCGGCTCGGCAACGAGCTCGCCGGCACCCCGCCGGCGAAGGTGGTCTTCGGTACCGCGCCCCGGTGCGCCCCCGGCAAGAACTGCGGGCTGGAGAACAGCGACAGCTACCCGGACGTCCCCTTCGACCAGAAGTGCGCGACCGGGTGCACGACCCAGTCCCCGACGTTCTGGACCACCCAGCGGCTGGCGAGCGTCACCACCTATGTCGGCGGCGAGGACGTCGACCGGTGGACGTTCACCCACAGCTTTCCGGCCACGGGGGACAGCGGCGGCGGGGCCGGGCCGGCGTTGTGGCTGGAGCGCATCGGCCACTCGGGGGTCTACCAGGGTGCCGACACCCCGACGCCCGACGTGACGTTCCGCGGGCAGGCGTTCGACAACCGCGTGAACTCCGGGTCCGACGGCCTGCCGCCGCTGTCGAAGTTCCGGCTGGCCGGGGTGTACAACGAGTACGGCGGGGTGGTGAGCGTCAACTACGCCCCGACCGAGTGCACCGCGGCCGCCCTGCCCAGACCGGAGGGCAACACGCTGCGCTGCTTCCCCGTCCAGTGGCAGCCGGACGGTGGGGTGGAGTTCACCGACTGGATGCACAAGTACGTCGTGGAGAGCGTGACCCAGACCGACCGGGTGGGCGGCGCCCCGGCCGAGGTCATGGCGTACCAGTACCTCGGCGGCGGCGCCTGGCGTTACAACGACAACGAGCTGGTCGTGGCCAAGAGGCGCACCTGGTCGGAGTGGCGCGGCTACGGCAGGGTCGTGGTGCGCCACGGCGACGGCGGCGGGGTGCGTTCCGTCTCGGGGTACCGGTACTTCCGCGGCATGGAGGGGCCGGCCGTGCCGGACAGCCAGGGCGGCGCCGTGGCCGACGACAACCAGCTCAGCGGGCAGCTGCGCGAACGGACCATCTACGACGGCGACGGCGGTGCGGTCGTCAGCACGACGATCAACGACGTCTGGCAACGCGAGACCGCCGCGTCCGGGAACCTGCGGGCGCACCAGGTGGACGTCAAGGCGGTCCGCGAGTACACCGCGCTGTCGGGCGGCGGCTGGCGCCGCACGCGGGTCGACCGGGAGTACACCGACGACGGCCTCGTCGCACGGGTCGACGACCAGGGCGACCTCGCGGTCGCCGGCGACGAGGAGTGCACGCGCACCTGGTACGACGGCTCCCGTCCCGCGCGTACCGAGACCGTCGCCGTCGCGTGCGCGGCCACGCCGGCGTACCCGCGGGACATCGTCTCGGACACGAAGACCAGCTACGACGCCGCCGGTAACCCCGAGAAGGCCGAGCAGGTCTCCGACTACGTGGACGGAAAGCCGGTCTACGTCGTCACCAACCGGGCCACCTTCGACGGGTACGGCCGTCCGAGGGAGACCTGGGACGCGCTGGGCCGGAAGACGACCACCACGTACACCGAGACCGCCGGCCTGACGACGAAGATCACCGTCACCAACGAGCTCGACCCGACGACGACGGCCGACGACCACACCACGACGACCGAGCTGTCGCCGGCCTGGGGCGAGCCGTTGACGACCGTCGACCCTGGCGGGCGCCGCACCGACGTCCGCTACGACCCGCTCGGCCGCGTCGTCGGCGTCTGGCTGCCCGGCCGCAGCGCGGACATCGGCGAAGGGCCGAACCTGCGGTACCGGTACCTCCTGCGCCGGGACGGCGCCAGCGCGGTGGCCACCGACTCCCTGCGGGCGAACGGAAACTACCTCACCAGCTACGCGCTCTACGACGGCTTCCTGCGCCCCCGGCAGACCCAGTCTCCGGCCTGGGGCGAGGGCGGCGTCGTCGATGGCAGGGTCGTCACCGACACCGGCTACGACTCCCGCGGCCTGGCCGTCACCACCAACTCCGGGTACTACGCCGAAGGCGCGGCCGGCACCACGCTGGTGGAGGCCGCCGACAACAACGTTCCCTCCCAGAACGTCATCATCTACGACGGTGTCGGGCGGCCCACCCAGGCGATCCTGAAGTCGTTCGGCGAGGAGAAGTGGCACGGCACGATCACGTACCACGGCGACCGCACCGACCAGACGCCACCGGCGGGCGGCACGGCGACCACGACGTACGTCGACGCGGACGGCAAGACCACCGCGCTGTACCAGTACCACGGGCCGAACCCGCAGGGCCCGGCCGACGTCACCCGGTACACCTACACCAACACCGGGCAGCTCGCCACGGTCACCGACCCGGACGGGCGCCAGTGGCGGTACGAGTACGACCTGCTCGGCCGCCGCACCGCGACGCACGACCCCGACACCGGCACGTCCCGGGCCACGTTCGACCCCGCGGGCCAGCTGACGACGGCCACCAACGCGGAGGGCGAGACGCTCGCCTTCAGTTACGACAAACTCGGCCGTAGGACCGAGGAACGCGCCGGCTCCCAGACCGGCCCCCTGCGCGCGACGTGGACGTACGACACCCTGCGCAAGGGCCTGCCGACCTCCAGCACCCGGACCGACAACGGCCACGACTACACCGTGAAGGTGGCCGGCTACGACCCCGCGAACCGGCCGACGGGCACCATCGTGACGATCCCCCAGGCGGAGGGGGATCTCGCCGGCACCTACCAGACCAACCTCACCTACCGCGTTGACGGCAGCATCGCCACCACCGAGCTACCCAGGGCCGGTGACCTGGTCAAGGAGACGCTGACGGTCAGGTACGACGACCTGGGCCTGCCGAGGTCGACCACCAGCGAGCTGGGCACGTACGTCAACGACACCCGGTACACCCGCTTCGGCGAGCTGGGCCAGCTGGCGATCGGTGCGGCAGGGGCGCGGGCCTGGAGCACCCACTTCTACGACTACGCCACCCGCCGGTCGACGCGGCACCTCGTGGAGCGGGAAGCGGCCAGCGGCGTCAAGGTCAACGACCTGCGATACACCTACGACCCGGCCGGCAACATGACCAAGATCGAGGACGTGCCGTCGAGCGAGGCGACCGACCGCCAGTGCTTCGACTACGACCACCTCCGCCGGATGGTCGAGGCGTGGACGACCACGGCCGACTGCGTACTCGGCACCGTCGGCGGCGACGACCCGTACTGGACGTCGTACCGCTACGACGCCAGCGGCAACCGCACCGAGCTGCGCAAGCACGGACTCGCCGGCGCCGCGGACACCGTCAGCAGCTACGAGTACAACGAGGCCAGCCACGCCCTCGAATCCGTCACCACCACCGGCCCGACCGGATCCAGGGCGGACACGTTCGCCTACGACAAGGCCGGGAACACCGTCACCCGGAACCTGAACGGCTCGGCGCAGACCCTGGACTGGGAACCCAGCGGGCGGCTGACCTCGGCACGCTCGGCGGACGGCAAGGACACCAGCATCGTCTACGACGCCGACGGCAGCCGGCTGCTGCGCCGCGACCCGACCGCCATCACCCTGTACCTGGGCGGCCAGGAGATCCGGCTCGACCGCGCCACCGGCGTCAAGACCGGGACCCGCTTCTACTCCCACGCCGGCGCGCCGATCGGGGTACGCACGGCAGCGGGTGCCCACTGGCAGGTCGCCGACCACCACGGCACCACCATGACCACGCTGAAGGCCGACACCCTGGCGGTCACCCGGCGCCAGTTCCTGCCGTTCGGCGAGGTACGCGGAACCGCGCCCACCACCTGGCCCGACGAGCACGAGTTCGTGGGCGGGACGCGCGACGCCTCCCTCGGGCTGGTCCAACTCGGCGCCCGTGAGTACGACCCGGCGCTCGGCCGGTTCATCTCGGTCGACCCGGTCATCGACCCGAGCGACCCGCAACAGCTCAACGGATACGCGTACGCGAACAACAACCCGGCGAGCATGAGCGACCCGGACGGCCTCAAGTACTTCGTCGAGGCCGACGGCTCGGTGTACATCCCGTCGCTGCGATACGCGACCAAGCAGCAGATCAAGCGGGCGGCGACCAAGGCCGCGAAGTTCGCCCGCAACAACAAGAAGATCAAGCAGATCCAGGACGCCGCGTTCAAGGCCAGCGGCCACACCCGCGAGGAGTACGAGGAAGCCAAGCGGATCCAGAACAAGAGCCTCTTCGACGTCGTCATCGAAGCCGGCGGCGAGATCCTGCAGGAGGTCCTCGGCATCAACGACATCAAAGCCTGCTTCGGCGGCGGTAGCCTCGGCGCCTGCATCTCCATGCTCATCGGCATCGTCCCCTGGGGCAAGCTGCACCGCGTCGGCGAACTCATCGGCGCGGTGAAGAAGGCGTGGCACGCGGTCACCAACTTCGGCAAGATGAAAGCCTGGGCGAACAGCGTCATCAGCGCCGTACAGAAGCAGTCCAAGGCGGTGCTCGACTGGATCCGCCGCGCGCCCAAGGGGCCGGCCGGCTGCCTCCACAGCTTCCGCGCGAACACGAAAGTCCGGCTGGCGGACGGTGAACGCAGGCCGATCAGCCAGGTGAGACTCGGCGACAGGGTGCTCGCCACCGACCCGGCGACGGGGCGGACCACCGCCCAGCGGGTCACCGCGCTGCACACCAACCGCGACACCGACCTGACCGACGTCACCGTGACAGTGCGCGACAAGCGCGCGCCGGCGAAGCGGACCCCCGGTCCGCGCCTGGCGCTGGCCGGGCTCGCCGCGGCGGGCGCGCTCGCCGCGGGCACGACCGTCCTGCACACCACCGACCACCACCCGTTCTGGGACCAGACGGCCAGGGCATGGGTGAACGCCGCCGAACTGACGGTCGGGCACGAGCTGCGCACCACCGACGGCCGGGTGGCGACAGTTACCGGTGTCCGGTCGTACACGGGCGCCCAGACCATGTACGACCTCACGGTCGACGCCGTCCACACGTACCATGTGATGGCCGGCGACACCCCGGTCCTCGTCCACAACTGCGACGGCACGGCAACGGTGCGTTGGGATGTCGACATGGAGCACGCCACGATTCGGGTAGAAGGTGGTGGCAAATCTCTGGAGACTGAACAGGTAATCCCAGGATGGGATGGGGCGGGAAGCCCAAACGGTCTCCCAACGACAGGTGCGCGAGCGCAGCCACTTGGTCCGAACGTTATTGAGCGAACCTTCGATGTTCCCGATCCGGGAGCGGCCATGCAGGCGCAGCGGAAATCAATTGGAGCGGACCTCGGAGGTTATGACGGCATTCACAATAGCTGCGTAACCTACTGCGTGGCGATATTGCGAGCTGGCGGGGTGGACATCCCGGCGGGGGCGCGCGGGATGATCGCACTCAAAAGGACTCTAGGCTAGGGGCTGGGTTGCTGGAGCAAGAGGAACACCACGATACCGTCCTTGCGGAGATTCTCCTGAGTAAGAGGGTTGGTCTGGTCCATATTCGCCTGGTGGGGGACGTCATTTCGGCCAGAGCCCAACTAAGCATGGTCCTGCAGGGGCGGCTTGGTCTCTCATTCGACCAGCGAGCAGAGATTGTCGAAGAGGTCATTGGTCTGGAGGACGCCTACCGGGAGGCGTGGCTGAAGGTTACCTCTGCCTCTTACCCTCAAAAAAGGACGGAGTATCTTGCTGCTCTTGAGCGCGCGTTGAGAAATGCTGTGGAAGGAATATTCGGCATCCTGCGAAGGGCTGGCGGGAGTTCGTAACGATGTAGCCGTTGAATGATTCGGGTGAGCCTGCCGGGCGGCGTCCGCCGGTGAGGTCTCATGCGTCGTCCGCCGCCGTCGGGAGCATCTGCCGAGCCGCCGCGTGCGCGCTGTGCCGGTGGTGGCCCAGGGCGCGGAGCGTCGCCGTCTCGTGCTCGGCCTCGGGATCGGTGTCCCTGGCGAGTTCGCCCGCGTAGGCCCGGAGCAGGTCGTGGAGGGCGTACCGGCCGGGGCGGTGCTCGACGAGCAGGTGCGCGCAGGTCAGTTCGGCGAGGACGACGCGCGCACGGCGGACGGGCAGCGCGGCGAGGCCGGCCGCGGCTGGCGTGGACGTGTCGGGGCCGGGGTGCAGGCCGAGGAGCCGGAACAGGCGCGCCCCGTCGGGTGTGAGGCTGCGGTAGGACCAGGAGAAGGACGCCCGCATGTTCATGGCGGTGCCGTCCGCGGTCAGGGCGTCCAGCCTGCCGGCGGGATCGCGCAGCGTCTCGGCCAGGGCGGCGAGTGAGAACGCCGGGTACGTGGCCGCCCGGGCGGCGACGATGGCCAGTGCCAGCGGTAGCCGTGCGCAGCGGGTGATGATCGCCTCGGTCGCCTCCGGCTCGGCGGCCACACGATCGGCGCCCAGCCGCGCGGCCAGCATCTGCCGTGCCTCCGCGTGGGGGAGCAGGCCGACCGTTATCGGGTGGGCGGCCTCGGCGGCGACCAGCCCGGCAAGCTGACTGCGGCTGGTCACCAGCGCGAGGTTGCCCGGCGTGCCGGGCAGCAACGGCCGGACCTGGTCCGCGTCGCGGGCGTTGTCCAGCAGGACGAGGATCCGCTTGCCGGCCAGAAGGCTGCGGTACATGCCGGTCTGCGCCTCGAGGGTGGGCGGGATGTGCTGCGGCGGAACACCGAGGGCGTGGAGGAACCCGCGAAGGGCCTCGCCGGTGTCCATGACCCGGCCGGAAGGGTCGAACCCGCGCAGGTTCACGTACAGTTGGCCGTCGGGGAAGTGGTCGGCTACCCGGTGCGCCCAGTGCAGGGCCAACGCGGTCTTGCCGACCCCGGCGGTGCCGATGACTGCCGCGATCACCACCTCCGCCGGCGGCACGGAGCCGCTCCCCGTCAGCAGGGTGTCCAGCCGCGCCAGCGTCTCGGCCCGGCCGGTGAAGTCGGTGACTCCTCGCGGGATCTGCCGGGGCACCGGGGCGGCCGCGAGCCACCGGTCGACGGGCTGGGCCGGCCCGGCCTCGGTGGTCAGGATGTGTCGGTGCAGCTCACGCATGGAAGGCTCAGGGTCGAGGCCGAGTTCGTCGGCGAGCATGCGGCGCAGCCGCTGGTACGCGTCGAGCGCGTCGGACCGCCGCCCGGCCCGGAACAGCGCGGTCATCAGCTGGCCACACAGCCTCTCCCGAGTCGGGTACTGCCCGGCCAACTGGCGCAACTGCGGCACGAGTTCCTCGTGACGTCCCTGAGCGAGATCCAGTTCGACGCGGCGTTCCACGGCGGTGAGGTAGCGCTCGACCAAACCCGGCGCCACGACCGTCGCCAGCCACGCCGAGCGCATCCCGTCGAAGGGAGCGCCACGCCACAACGCCAGCGCCTCGTCCAGCCGCGCCCGCTCCACGACGGTGTCCGGGACCGCCGCCGCGGCGTCGAGCAGCCGCCCGAACCGGATCGCGTCAACCTGCTCCGGGGCGGTCACGAGCAGGTATCCACCCGGTACGGTGCGGATCAGGTCGGCCCCCAGAGCGGCCCGCAGCCGCGTGACGTAGACCTGCGCCGCGCGACGGGCGTGCTCGGGCAGGTCCTCATCCCAGACGGCGGCCGCCAGCCGATCGATCGACACCGGTGCCCCCGCCGACAGGGCCAGCACCACCAGCAGGCTGCGCAGCCGGGGTGACGTCAGGGTGACGGGCCGTCCGTCCACCGATGCCTCGAGCGGCCCCAACACGCGAACCGCCAGCGCGGTGCCGCCGATCACCGGCTCCACGTCGGACATCGCTCACCTTGCCGTGGCGGCGACGATCAGGGCCGCGCCCACCACGAGGTCGACCACCGCGCAGAACTCCGACCACGGCCGGCTCACCACCCTGCCGGCGGTGAAGTGGTACGCATCCCAGACCCCGTGCGCCAGGAAACCGATACCGGCCAGCACGGCCCCCAGCCGCGGCTGAGCTGCTGCACACAGCAACGTGAGCACACCGAAGCCCACCGCGCCGCCAGTCTGGATCGAAAATGTGCCGACGTCGGTGAACCGGCGGCGGGCCACCGCCCACAACCACAGCGGCACCAGGACGAACGCCATCCCCGTCGCCGGATCGAGCGGGAGCAGTTGCGACTGCCGCAGGACGTGCAGCACCGACACAACCGCACTCAGCACGACGAAAGCCGGCCACGCCGTCCTGGGACGACCGACCGCGTACGCCACCAGATAGATTCCCGCCATCGTGGCGATGGCGGGGCCGAACAGCTCCGCCTCGCGTCCCACGAGCGCTATCACGGTGATCGCGCCTGAGCCGAAAACGATCGCCAACGCGGTCGGCCAACGATCGGTGAGCCTCGCCCGACGCGGCACCAGCCTCTCAGTCATGGCACCGATCGTCGGGGCCGCACCAGGGCCGGTCAGCAGCCGCGGTGGGTCGGGTCCGGATTCCTGTGAAGCGATGCCGATATCGTGGGCTCAGCGGTTCCGGACGACTGGCGGCTTCGCCGGTACTGCGACGGCGGAACGGCATACCGACCGCGGAACGCCTGCCGCAGCGATTCGGTCGAGCCAAAGCCGCACCGCCGGGCCACCGTGGCCAGCGGCAGAGCGGTCGACGTCAGTAGGTGCGCCGCCGCCTCGGTCCGCGCCCGCCGCACGTACTGCGCGGGGGTCTCGTGCACGTAGGTGAGAAACAACCGGGACAGGTGGCGTTCGCTGACCCCGGCGAGCCGTGCCAGTCTGCCGGTGCTGAGGTCGTCGCCGAGGTGGCTCAGGATGTGGTTGGTCGCCCGGCGAACCACGAGATCGTCGGTGGTGTGCGGGGTCAGGAACATGCTCCGCTGCGTCTGGCCGCCCGGGCGCTGCAGATAGGCGACCGTGCCCAGCGCGACGCCGCGCGCCAGTGCCACCCCGTGGTCTTCCTCGATGAACGCCAGGGTCAGATCCAGGGCACTCGTGACGCCGCCGGAGGTCGCGATACTGCCATCCCGGATGTAGATCGGATCCGGATCGACCTGCACGTCGGGATAGCGGTGCGCGAGCTGGTCGGCGTACATCCAGTGGGTGGTGGCGCGCCGGTTGTTGAGCAGACCGGCCTCCGCCAGCACGGTGGACCCGGTGCAGACCGCCGCGACCCGGCGAGCGAGGGCGGCCAAGCGTCGCACGTGTCCGACCAGGGAGGTGCTTCCGGCAGCCCGCTCGTGGCCGAGGCCACCGGAGACCAGCAGGGTGTCCAAAGGGGCGTTGAATCGCTCCACGGCGACGTGGGCGTCCACCCGCAGCCCGGAGTCGCACGTGATGGGACGGCTGCCGGGTGTGGCGAGTAGGGGCCGGTAGGGCGGGTTGGCCCCGATGCGGTTGGCGAGGTGGAGACTGGACGTCACGCAGGCGACGTCCAGCAACTCCGCGCCGTCGTAGCCGACGACGACGACTACCCGTTCCTGCATGATCAAGCTCCAGCGTCGAGCGCGCTTCACCACCTTGCCACGGTGGCCGCGCCATGGCCAGGTCCCTCCTGAGGACCGGCGACGACGTTGCCGACGCCGCCGGTCGTGCGTGGCGCTCCGATGCTCCGTGGACCTGGATCGCTCACGACGGCGCGGAAAGCGCCGGCCTGGCCCCTGACCTGGGAACGGACGTTGGCCAGAGGAAGGACTTGCAGCAGGGGCCGTTGCCGGTGACGACCCGGCGGACGTTCAGCAAGTGCTTCCTCGACGGCCGCTCGTCGGCACGACCGGGCCGGCGAGCGTTCCGCTGCCTCACCCGCCGACCCGGGAGAGCTTGTCGGGGTTGGTGACGGAGAAGACCCGGCGCACCGCCTCCCGCTCGGGGTCGAGGTCGAGCACGAGGACCGCGAACGGAACATTGCGCTCGAACAGGATCGCGGCGGGATCGCCGTTGACCGGCCGGTAACGGATGTCGAGCCCGGCCGGAACGTTGGCGGCGACCGCGACGAGCAGCCGGGCCACCTCGTCGCGCCCGTGCACGGGGTGCAGGCTGGTGGCGGGGCCCTTGCCGCCGCCGTCGGTCCACAGGGTGACGTCCGGGGCGAGGACGGCCAGCAGGCCGCGCAGGTCACCGCCGAGCGCGGCGGTCAGGAACCGCTCGGTCACCTGCTGCTGGAGTCGGGGATCGGGTTGGAACCGGGGGCGGCGGGCCTGCACATGCTCACGCGCCCGGTGGGCGAGTTGGCGCACCGCCGCCGGTGAGCGGCCGATGATGGTCGCGATCTCGGTGTGCGGGTAGCCGAACACCTCGTGCAGGACGAAGACGACCCGCTCCGCGGGGGTGAGGGTCTCCAGCACCACCAGCAGCGCCATCGACGAGGACTCGGCGCGCAGGACGGCGTCGCCCGCGTCGCCGTCCTCGGCGGGCAGGGTGGCGAGGGGCTCGGGCAGCCACTGACCGACGTAGGACTCCCGGCGCCGGTCGAGGGCCGCGCGTTGGGCGAGGGCCTGGTTGACGGCGACCCGCGTCAGATAGGCGCGCGGGTTCTCGATCGACGCACCGTCGGTGTGGTTTCTTGCCGCCCAGGCCAGCCAGGTCTCCTGCAGCACGTCCTCGGTGTCGGCGACGCTGCCCAGCATCGCGTAGACCACCGAGAACAGCAGCTCCCGGTGGGCGAGGAAGGTAGTCGTCGGGTCGGCGGTCGGTGCCGGCTGCACGTCGTCGGACACGGGTGTCACCTCCGGTCGGGTTCACCTCTGAGAGGACACCGGCGTCCCGGAGTGTGACATCCCCGGTGGCGAAATGTGATCCATGCCGCAGCCGAGCACCACCGCTGTCACAGTTGGCGACGCGGACGCCCTCCTGGTTGCCGAGTCGGGACGATCCCGTCCCGGCCGAGCCACTCCCACCGTTTTGGAGGCCGCAATGCGTACCGTGATCCGTGACGTGCGGGTGTTCGACGGACAGCGCACCGTGGAACGAGCCGACGTGTTCATCGACGGCGACCGGATTGCCGAGCCGGACGGCCGACCGGCCGACGTGCAGGTCGACGGCACCGGCCGGACCCTGCTGCCCGGCCTCATCGACGCCCACACCCACACCTTCGACGGCAGTCTCGCCCAGGCCCTGGCCGCCGGCGTCACCACCGAACTGGACATGTTCTGCCTGCCGGACAACCTGGCCCGCCAGCGCCGGCTGGCGGCCGACTGCGATGACGTGGCCGACCTGCGCAGCTGCGGCCTGCTCGCCACGGCCCCGGGCGGCCACCCGAGCCAACTGATGACCGGTCTCGACGCGCAGGCGATGGCGGCGCTCGGCGACGCCGCTGGCCCGTTCCCCACCGTCGCAACGGTGGCGGACGCCGCGCCGTTCGTCGCCGCCCGGGTCGCCGAGGGCGCCGACTACATCAAGATCGTTGTCGACGACGGGGCGATGCACGGCGCGGACCTTCCCGTGCTGACCCCCGACGTCGTGTCCGCCCTGGTCGAGGCGGCACACGCCGTCGGCCTGACGGTCATCGCCCACGCCATCACGACCCGGGAGGTGACCATCGCCCTCGACGCCGGTGTCGACGGGCTCGCGCATGTCTACGCCGACGCCGGGTCGGACGACCCGATCGGCTGGCGACTCGCGGAGCGGATCGCTGGCGACGGCGTCTTCGTGGTTACCACGCTCGCCTACTTCGAGGCGATCAGCCAGGGCGCCGCCCTGGACCACGTCGCCGCGGGCAGCGCCGCCAACGCGGTGCACGCCGCCGGCGTGCTGCACCGGGCCGGCGTCTCGCTGCTGGCCGGCACGGATGCCACCCCGTTCGCCCCGCAGCACGGCACCGCCATGCACCGCGAGCTGGCGCTGCTCGTCAAGGCCGGACTGACCCGGACCGAAGCGCTGGCGGCGGCCACGAGCGTGCCGGCCCGGCACTTCGGGTTGACCGACCGGGGCCACATCGCGCCCGGGCTCCGCGCCGACCTGCTGCTCGTCGACGGGGATCCGACCACCGACATCACCGCCGTCAGCGCCGTCGTCGACGTCTGGCGGCGCGGCGTACGCCAGAACCGGCAGTCGGCCGTCGCCGACGCCCAGATCTGAGGACGGGTGACGTGACGATCCTCGACCACCACGCACCCGCGCCCACCCCGGGGGCCGCACGCTCCCGGTCGTGGCTGCTCTTCCGCGCGATCACCACCTGCGTGGCCGTGCTGATCCTCGGCCAGGCCGCCCTCGCCGGCGGGTTCCTCTCCGGGCACTACGACGCCCTCGCCGCCCACAGCCTCAACGGAGGGCTGCTGGCGCTCGCCCTGCTGGCGCAGTGCATCACCGCCGTCGTCTGGTGGCGGTCCAGCAGGGGCCCGTCCTGGCCGGTGCGGACCAGCCTGATCCAAATCCTGATCGCCGGCGCGCTGATCCCCCTCGGCGAGCAGCGGGTCCTGACCGTCCACGTTCCCCTCGCCGTCGGGCTCACCGTGGGCGTGGCGCTGCTGCTCGTCAAGTCATGGGGCGCGGCACCGACCCGTCCCCGGCGGACGGCGACCGGCACGCCGACACGCCGGACGCCGGAGCTGACCACGGAGGAGGTCGTATGAGTCCACGAATCACCCGCCGTCGACTGCTCGGCGCGAGCGCGGCCGCCGTGGCGGCGGCCGCCGGCGGTGGCTGGCTCGCCCGCAGCGGGCTGCTCGGCCCCGGCGAACCGGGCCGGCTGCTGCCGAGCCAGGTGCCGCTGCCCCGGCCGTACCAGGTGCCGCTGCCCGTTCCTCCGGTGCTCGCGCCGGTACGCTCCGACGCCACGACGGATTACCACGAGATCATCCAACGGCCGGCCACGCTGAGCATCCTGCCGGGGTTGCCCACCGAGGCGTGGACGTACCACGGCAGCTTCCCCGGCCCCACGATCCGCTCCCGCACCGGCCGGCGCACCGTCGTCCGGCACCGCAACACCCTGCCCCACCCGACCGTGGTCCACCTGCACGGCGGACACACCCCCGCCGACAGCGACGGCTACCCCGCGGACCTCATCATGCCGGCCGGAGGAAGCGACCCAGCGCACGTCGGCCACCACGCCGGCCACCATGGCGGCCACGAACCGGGGCGGATCAGCGTCGGCGAGCGGGACTACACGTACCCGATGCGGCAGCGGGCCGCGACGCTCTGGTACCACGACCACCGGCACGGGCACACCGGCGTGGCGGTCTGGCGCGGGCTGGCCGGCTTCCACCTCGTGCACGACGACGAGGAGGGCGCGCTGCGGCTACCCGCCGGCGACCGCGACATCCCGATCATGATCGCCGACCGGTCGTTCGCCGCGGACGGTTCGCTGCGCTACCCGCTGATCGACCCGGACCTGCGCAGCCCCGGCGTCACCGACCCGTACATGAACGGCGTGCTCGGCGACGTCATCCTGGTCAACGGCGCACCGTGGCCGGTGCTGCGGACCGACCGGGCCCGGTACCGGCTGAGGCTGCTCAACGCCTCCAACGCCCGGCGGTACCGGCTGGCCCTCGACCCGCCGGCCCCTGACGGCGGCCTGGTGCAGATCGGCGGCGACGGTGGTCTGCTGCACCGCCCGTTGACCCACCACACCATCGACATCGCACCCGCCGAACGCTTCGACGTGGTCATCGACTTCTCTCGCTACCGTCCCGGCACCCGCGTACGGCTGGTGAACCGCCTCGGCACCGGCCACACGGCCCACGTGATGGCCTTCGACATCACCGGCGCGACCCACGACGAGCCGGGCCTGCCCGAGCGACTCAGCCACATCGAGCCCCTCGACCCGGCCCGCGCCGCAGTGACGCGGACGTTCCACTTCCAGCTGCGCCCCGACCATGGATGGACCATCAACGGCCAGCCCTACCGACCCGGCCGCCCGCTGGCCCGGCCGCGCCTCGGCACCACCGAGGTCTGGCGACTGATCAGCGACTTCCACCACCCGGTGCACGTGCACCTCGACCCGTTCCAGGTGATCAGCCGCGACAACCGGGCACCCGGCCCGTACGACGCCGGCTGGAAGGACACCGTCGACGTACGCCCGTCCGAAGCGGTCGAGATCGCCATCCGGTTCACCGACTACGCCGGGACCTTCATGCTGCACTGCCACAACCTCGAACACGAAGACATGGCCATGATGGCCGACTTCACCACCACTTGACCACGCCCGTTGCCGCCCCGTACACGGCTGGCTGAGCCAGGACCGCACTGGCGGCGCACCGGGCCCATCAGGTCCGTGACCGTATCCGTGACGGGCAGACGTATGTGAGTCTGCGGGGTCTCGATTCCGGGCACGCGCCCGCAACAACCCCGGGCGGGGTGCCAGACCCGCGAGGACGGGTCCGCCCGCGCACCTGCCGCACGGAACCACCCCCGTGGTGACACGCACGACCGACTCCCCTTGCTGATCCGACCCTGGAAGAGACCGTGACCCTCACCGAAGAGACGATGACCCTCACCGAAGAGACCGCCCAGGAATCACCGCACTCACGCGGCCGGCCGGGCGTGTTCGCGCGCGTCGCCAGCTTCATGCTCAGTCCGGAGCGGCTGCTCCAGCAGACCGGCTTCGGCATGGCTGTGGCCATCTTCGTGGACGCGGTCATCATCCGCTGCCTGATCGTGCCCGCCGCGATGCAGCTGATGGGCCGGCGCGCCTGGTGGATGCCCGAGCCGCTGGCGAGGCTGCTGCCGAAGGTGGAGTTGGAAAAGCACTGACGTCCCGCGTGAACGGCGCGTCGGCCGGGTGGGGACACCGGCCGACCGCCGTTCGGCGCGGGCCCGGTCGAGCAGGCTGTCAGACCCGCTCGGCGACGGTGGCGATCCGCTCGACCCGGGCCCGCAACGCCCGCTGGAGCAGGACCGGGTACACGTGCAGCAACACGGTGAGGACCGCGAGCCACCCCGCCGCGCCCCGGGCCCCCAGCAGCAGGGCAACCCCGGCCAGGCCCACCCCGATCAAGGCGAGCACCAGGTGGGCGAACTCGGAGCGCCGGGTGTCGCGTGCCAGCGCCGCAAGTCCGGACCGGCTGCCGTCGAAGGCGCGCTGGTTGCGGATGATCCGCTCCCAGCCCAGCCGGCGCAGCAGGCGCGCGTACCACCAGACGCCGAGTCGTCGGTGCAGAGCAGGCTCCCAGGGCCGGGCCCGTGGGGTACTCAGGGTTGCCAACAGCTCAGTAGGTCGCGCCCTGCGCCACCTGCGCCGCCACCCGGTCGTGCAGCGCGGTGAGGGCCGGACTGACGGTGGCGGTGAGCGGCGTCGGGTCCGCCAGCCGACGTGCCGTCTCCGGTAGCCAGGTGAGGTCCGCGTCGAATCGGCGACGCGCGGCGCGTACCTCGCCGGCCGGGTCGGCGGCGTCGAGGCGACGACCGCCGCGCATGACCGGCACGAGCAGCGGCTCGCGGTTGCCCGGTGGCGGTTCGTCGCGCAGCCCCACCACGTCGCCGCTGGCACCGGTGGGATCACGGAAGACCTGCTTGGGACCGGGCAGGGTGGCCTTGCCGGGCGACAGCTTGAGCACCGGCCGGTCGCCGACGGCCACCAGCTTGTAGGCGCTGTCCAGGGACGGCGCGTCGAAGGAGACGCCCATGCGGGTGCCGACGCCGTAGGCGTCGATCGGTGCGCCCTTGGCGACGAGCGCCGCGATGACGTCCTCGTCGAGGCTGCCGCTGGCCACGATCTGGGCCCGGGTCAGCCCGGCGTCGTCGAGGATCGCGCGGGCCTGCACGGCCAGCGCGGCGAGATCCCCGGAGTCGAGTCGCACGGCCACCGGGCCGGTCAGGCCCAGCTCGGCGACGACCTCGACGGCCGCCCGCACTCCGGCGGGCGTGTCGTAGGTGTCGACGAGGAACACCGGGCTGGTGGGAAAGTCGGTGGCGAACGCGCGGAACGCGGCACGCTCGTCGGGGAACGCCTCGACGTACGAGTGGGCCATCGTCCCGGACGGCGGCAGCCCGTAGCGCCGCGCGGCCTCGACGTCGCTGGTCGCGGCGAAGCCGGCGATCGCCGACGCCCGCGCCACGGCCGCCCCGGCCTCGATACCGTGCGTCCGGCGGAACGCGAAGTCGACCAACTGCGCGTCGCCGGCCGCGAGGCGGCATCGGGCCGCCTTGCTGGCCACCGTGGTGTGGAAGGTGATCAGGTTCAGCACGCCGGTCTCCACCAGCTGCGCCTCCGCGATCGGCGCGGTGACCTCCAGCAGCGGCTCGTCGGCGAACACCATGCGACCCTCCGGTACGGCCCAGACGTCACCGGTGAACCGCAGCCCGGCCAGCGCCGCCAGGGTCGGTTGGTCGAGCCCGACGGTGTCGCGTAGGTAGCCGATGTCGTCCTCGTCGAACGCGAAGCTTTCCAGGAAGGCCAGCGCCTCGGCCAGCCCGGCGGCCACCAGGAAGCCGCGCTGCGGCGGCAGCCGGCGGACGAACAGGCTGAACGTGGCGCGCTCCACCATGTCCCGGCGCAGGTAGCTGGCCGCCATCCGCAGCTCGTACAGGTCGGTACGCAACCCGGTCATGGTTCCTCCGTCGGCACGTGGGTCGACGGGCCGGTGGGCCGTGGTGATGCCGCCCCGGTCCGGTCAGGCGCGGGAGCGGCGCGCGGGGCGGCGGGACAGGGAACTCGGCGCGTTGACGCCGGCGCCGTCGCTGACACTGATGCCGAGACGTTCGACCAGTTCGCCGCCGAGCCAGGCCGTCATCCCGGACAGGACGATCCCTGCGAAGCTGCAGATCAGGGCCAGGGCGTTCGGCTCCCAGTCCGTCGCGGTGGCCCGCGCCAGCCAGCTCACCGCGAACAACAGCACGACGACGACGTTGCCGATGCCGTGGATCGCCCCGATCCGCTTGGCGCGGGTGCCGGACGGGATGGCCCGCCAGTCGGTGTATCCGAAGACCGCGGCGACGAGGCCGCCGATGATGCCGGCGCCGATGATGTACCCGGCGGAGATCTGGAATCCGGCCCGATCCGTGATCAGATACAGGATGTCGAAGATCACCGCCGTGGCGAGCAGCCCCAGCGGGAAAACGATCAGCATGGGATGGATTCCGTGGCCCATCGCCTTGGCTCGACTTTCCAACGCGGCCTCCCTTTCTGGCGGGACGTTGGGCGCGGGTACCCCTTCGGGTCGCTGGTACACCTACCGGCGGTGAACGCGCGCGGCTTCCTCCTTCCAGCACCGTCGCCGACCACCTCGCCGGGGTCGGCTCACCCCCGCCCGACCAGACTTTCGAGGGCGGCGGTGGGGTCGGCCAGGCGGTCGAGGTCGACGGGCTGCCGGGAGCGGATCAGCTGCCCGATCGGGCCGGTCACGTCCCAGACGTTGACGTTCATGCCCGCCAGCACCCGCCCCTGTGCGGTCCAGAACGCCATGAACTCGCCGCCGGAGAGTTCGCCGCGGACGACGATCCGGTCGTAGGAGCCGGGCGGAGCGTGGCCGGTGTACTCCATGCCCAGCTCGTACTGGTCGGTGTAGAAGTAGGGCAGCCGGTCGTAGCTGACAGTTCGGCCGAGCATGCCGCGGGCGGCGGCCGGTCCGGAGTGCAGGGCGTTGGCCCAGTGCTCGACCCGTACCCGGACGTTCAGCAGGGGGTGGTGGGCGTTGGCCAGGTCGCCGGCGGCCCAGATGCGCGGGTCGCTGGTACGCAGGGTGTGGTCGACGACGACGCCGTTGTCGACGGCGAGGCCGGCCTGTTCGGCGAGTTCGGTGTTGGGCAGGACGCCGACGCCGACGACGACGAGGTCGGCGGGCAGGACCGTGCCGTCGGCGAGCAGCACCACGCTGACCCGGTTCGATCCACGGAACTCGTGGACCTGGGCGCCGAAGCGGAAGGTGACCCCGTGGTCGCGGTGCAGGTCGGCGAAGACGGTCGCGAGCTGGTCGCCGAGGACGCGCTGCAGGGGCAGGTCGGCGGTCTCTACGACGGTGACGGCGGCGCCGCGGGTGCGCGCGACGGCCGCCACCTCCAGGCCGATCCAGCCGGCGCCGACGATGACGACGCTCGCTCCGTCGACGATCGCATCGGAGATGCGGTCGCAGTCGGCGAGGGTACGCAGCCGCAGCACGCCGTCGAGGTGTGCGCCGGGGACAGGCAGGCTCCGGGCCCGTGACCCGGTGGCAAGCAGCAGCCGGTCGTAGCCGAAGCGCCGCCCATCGGCGAGCGTGACCTGCCGCGCCTGCCGGTCGAGGGTCGTGACGCGGGTGTCGGTATGCAGGTCGACGTCGTGTTCTTCGTACCAACTGGCGTCGTGGACGAAGACGCTGTCGCGTTCGGTGGTGCGCAGCAGCAGGCCCTTGGACAGTGCGGGCCGTTCGTACGGGCGCTCGGCCTCCTCGCCGAACAGGACGATCTTGCCGTCGAATCCCTCCTCGCGGAGCGTCTGCGCGGCTCTGGCCCCGGCCAGGCCGGCCCCGACGATCACGAACGGATGTTGCCCGGTCACGGTTTCTCCTAGGGGGACGTGTCAGGCGTGGGCGCCGACTCCGGTGAGGGTGAAGAACTCGGCGCGGGAGCGCGAGTCGTCGCGTAGCGCGCCGAGCAGTGTGGAGGTGATGGTGGTGGCGCCGACCGCCTGCACCCCCCGCAGGGTCATGCACAGGTGCTGGGCCTCGACGACCACCCCGACGCCTCTCGGGCGCAGGTGGACGGTGAGCCAGTCGGCGATCTGCTTGGTCAGTCGTTCCTGGACCTGCGGACCGTGGGCGAAGAGTTCCGCCACCCGGGCGAGTTTGGACAGCCCGGGGATCCGATCGGCGGGCAGATAGCCGACGTGGGCGACGCCGATGAACGGCAGCAGGTGGTGCTCGCACACCGAGCGGATCGGGATGGCCCGGGCAACGACGAGCTCGTCGTATCCCTCGTCGTTGTCGAAGGTGGTGAGCCGGAACTCGCGCGGGGTGAGCAGTTCGGCGTAGGCGCGTGCCATCCGGCCCGGCGTGTCGGCCAGCCCGTCGGCGTCGAGGTCCACGCCGAGTGCTGCCAGGAAGGCGGCCGCGGCCTGTTCGGCGGCGGCCAGGTCCCGGCCGGGCCGGCGCCGGACGACCTGTAGCGGGGTGACTGCCATGTCAGCCTTCACCGATACCGAGGGCGGTGATCAGGACGAGGACGAGGGTGGTGGCCGCGAACAGGCCGTGACCGACCACGACCGGGATGGGGAAGCGGGACTCGGCGACGTCGGTGCGGCGGGCGGGGATCCAGCGGGCCAGCATGGTGAAGCCGAGCAGTGCGACGGGCAGCAGGAGCACGAACGCGGTCCAGGCCAGCGCGTCCTTGCCGACGGCGAGGTGGACGATCCACACCACCAGCCCGATCGCGGCCAGCGCGAAGTGGCCGAACACCAGGCCGGGGGCCAGCCGGCTGCCGCTGTGCGGACGGTGTCCGCCTTCGGCGATCCAGGTGCCGAGCATGACGAATCCGCCGACGGCGGTGATCAGCCAGGTGATCAGTGCGGCGACTGCCATCAGTGCCCCTCCTTCTCGATGGTGGTGGCGACCGGCGTGGTCCGATAGCCGTCGGCCTGGGTGATTTCGTCGGCGACGCGGACCCCGTAGCGGTAGGTGAGTTCACCGCCCAGGTAGCCGGAGACCGTCAACGCGGCCAGCGCCGCGGCGGACAGGGCGAGGGCGCCGATGGGAACCGGGGTGGCCGGTTGCCCGCCTCGGATGACGAACCCGATCGCGTACG
Source organism: Micromonospora sp. NPDC048040 (assembly GCF_055587185.1). Taxonomy (NCBI): domain Bacteria; kingdom Bacillati; phylum Actinomycetota; class Actinomycetes; order Micromonosporales; family Micromonosporaceae; genus Micromonospora; species Micromonospora sp. NPDC048040. The sequence continues at coordinate 85,273 of NZ_JBVJGT010000016.1, forward strand.
CGGCGGTCACCGCCAGGTTGATGCTCATGTGGACCAGGGCGGTGCGGAAGGCTCGGGTACGGGTGGGGATGGCGAACAGGTCCAGGACTCCGACGGTCGCCGCGGCGAGGGCGCCGAGCACGCCGACGGCGATCAGCCATCGGGACCCGTCCGCGAGGAACGTTTCGCCGTGGACGACGTGGGAGGCGATGTCGAAGACGAGGCTGGTGATCCATGCCCCGATCGGGATCGTGACCAGTGCCGGGTGAAGCGGGTGCCCGTACGGGCCGGCGATGGCGTTGACGGGTCGTTTGGCCTGCTGCATCGGCTCCACGTCAACCACCCACCCATTTTCGCCAACCAGCGTTGTTGTTAATCAATGCTGTACCCCGTGCGCCAAAATTTCAATAGCCGATGCTGGTGATAATCTCGGTCGGATGCAGAACCGGTGGACAGCCGTGGCCGCGCTTGCCGATCCGTCCCGGCGGGCGCTGTACGACCACGTGCGCCACCAGGACCACCCGGTCACCCGCGAGGAGGCCGCCGACGCCACCGGGATCTCCCGCGGGCTGGCCGCGTTCCACCTCGACAAGCTCGTCGACGCCGGCCTGCTGCGCGCCCGCTACCAAGCCCCGCCCGACCAACCCAGAGGCCGGGGCCGCAGCCCGAAGGTGTACGAACCGGCTGGCGACGGTCTCGCCGTCACGATCCCGGAACGCCGCTACGAACTGATCGCCGAGATCCTCGCCGACGCGGTCGTCGACGACCCGGCCCACGCCGACGACGCCGCGCGGCGGCTCGCCGGGCAGCGCGGCCGCAGCGTCGGCGTTGGACTGGCCGAGGACGGGTGCGACGTCCTGTCGGCGCTGGACGGCCTCGGATTCGAGCCGCGGCCCGACGCGCAGCGGCAGCGGCGGGTGCTGTTGCACAACTGCCCGTTCCACGCCCTGGCCACCCGGCACACCGCACTGGTCTGCGGGCTGAACCACGCCTTTCTCACCGGCCTGCTCGAAGGGCTCGGCGCCGCCGATGTCGAGGCCCGGCTGGCCCCCCGCCCCGGCGCCTGCTGCGTGGAGTTGGGTCTGCCGTCCTGACCTGCGCCTCCCGGGGCTGCCGGGAGGGTCCGTCGTCACACCGTGTCGAGGTCGACCGTCCGCCAGTTCCGCTGCGCGAGCATCCGGCGGTGCTCACCCGGCCGGGCCTGATCCTCGACGTCGCCTGCGCACCGGCATGCGTCCCTGGGCCAACCGGTGTGATCCGCCTGCTGACGGTAGTCGGGACCACCCGAACAAGGGGTGGTGTGAAAAGGGCGTTAAGAAACGCCGGATCGCCGTGATGGTCGCGTTATAGCCCCTGTCGGTGAGGGGCGGGCGGCGTTGTGATTGCTCGGCGCGGCCGGACGGCGGCCGTGACGAGCTGTTCCGGAATGAGGAGTCAGACGTGTCTGACGTGGTGTTCGTGGTGTTGACGATGGGGCTCTTCGCGGCTCTCGCCCTGGTGGTGAGGGGAGTGGAGAAGCTGTGAGCGCCGTCAACGTCATCGGTCTGGTGCTGGCGATCGGCCTGGCCGTGTTCCTGGTGGTCGCCCTGTTGTTCCCTGAGCGCTTCTGATGGCCGTGACGACAGCCGGAGCGCTGTTCATCCTCTCGCTCGTGGTGGCGCTGGTCGCCGTCCACAAGCCGTTCGGCGACTACATGTTCCGCGTGGTGTCCGGCCAGCGGCACTTCCGCGTCGAGCGGGGCATCTACCGCCTGGTCGGGGTCGACGCGAGCGCCGAGCAGTCCTGGGGCGTGTACGCCCGCAGCGTGCTTGCCTTCTCCGCCGTCTCGATCCTGTTCCTCTACGCGTTCATGCGGCTGCAGAACCACCTGTGGCTCTCGCTCGGCTTCGACCCGGTGATGACCCACGGCGCGTGGAACACGGCCGTGTCGTTCGTGACCAACACCAACTGGCAGTGGTACTCGGGTGAGTCGGCCATGGGGCACCTGGTCCAGATGGCCGGCCTGGCGGTGCAGAACTTCGTCTCCGCTGCCGTCGGTATCGCGGTCGCCGTCGCGCTGGTGCGCGGGTTCGCCCGTCGCCGCACGGGCGACCTGGGCAACTTTTGGGTCGACCTGACCCGGGTCACGCTGCGGATCCTGCTGCCGATCTCGGTGCTCGGCGCCCTCGCCCTGATGATCGGCGGGGCGGTGCAGAACCTCTCCGCCGGCACCGAGGTCACCACCCTGACCGGTGGCAGCCAGACCATCACCGGCGGGCCGGTGGCCAGCCAGGAGGTCATCAAGGAGCTGGGCACCAACGGTGGCGGCTTCTACAACGTCAACAGCGCCCATCCGTTCGAGAACCCGACCACCTGGACGAACTGGTTGGAGATCTTCCTGATCCTGGTGATTCCGTTCAGCCTGCCCCGGGTCTTCGGCCGGATGGTCGGGCAGAACCGGCAGGGGTACGCGATCGCCGCCGTGATGGCGGTCCTGGCGATCGCGAGCATCGCCTTGACCAACGTCTTCGAGTTGGCCGGCGACGGCACGGTGCCGCAGGCGGCCGGGGCGGCGCTGGAGGGCAAGGAGGTCCGGTTCGACGTGTCGAACTCGGCCACGTTTGCCGCCGCGACCACGCTCACCTCGACCGGCGCGGTCAACTCCTTCCACGACTCCTACACCTCGCTCGGCGGCATGATGCCGCTGATCAACATGATGCTCGGCGAGGTCGCCCCCGGCGGCGTCGGCGCCGGCCTCTACGGGATGCTGATCCTCGCCGTGATCACGGTGTTCGTCGCTGGCCTGATGGTCGGCCGGACACCGGAGTACGTCGGCAAGAAGATCGGCGCCCGCGAGATCAAGCTGGCGTCGCTGTACTTCCTGGTCACCCCGGCGCTGGTCCTGATCGGCACGGCGGCGGCGTTCGCCACCGGCAACAACTCCACCGCGCTCAACACCGGCCCGCATGCCCTCTCCGAGGTGCTCTACGCGTTCACCTCGGCGAGCAACAACAACGGCTCCGCGTTCGCCGGCCTGACCGTGAGCACGCCGTGGTGGAACACCGCACTGGGGCTGTGCATGCTGCTCGGCCGGTTCCTGCCGATCATCCTCGTGCTCGCCCTCGCCGGCTCGTTGGCCCGCCAGCAGCCGACGCCCGCCTCCGAGGGCACTCTGCCGACCCACCGGCCGCTGTTCGTCGGGATGGTCGTCGGCGTCACCGTGATCCTCGTGGCGTTGACCTTCCTGCCTGCGCTCGCGCTCGGCCCCCTCGCTGAGGGGCTGTGACACCCATGAGAGAGAAGGACATGACGACCTCCACGCCGGCACCGCACGGTACGGCGGACGCCCCCACCTCCGGCACACCCGCCACCCAGGGCAACCGGGGCGGTGGACTGCTCGACCCGAGGCAGCTCGTCCAATCACTGCCCGACGCGCTGCGTAAGCTCGACCCGCGCACCCTGTGGCGCAACCCCGTGATGCTGATCGTCGAGATCGGCGCGGCCTTCACCACCGTCCTCGCCGTCGCGGACCCGTCGGTGTTCGCCCTCGCGATCACCGGGTGGCTGTGGCTGACCGTGATCTTCGCCAACCTCGCCGAAGCGGTCGCCGAGGGGCGTGGCAAGGCGCAGGCCGCCGCCCTGCGCAAGGCGAAGACGGACGCCGTCGCCACCCGCGTCCTCGGCTGGACCCCGGGCGCCGCCCCCGGCACCTGTCGCACCGAGCGCGTCCCGGCACCCCGGCTGAAGCAGGGCGACGTTGTCGTGGTCGAGGCCGGGGAGATCATCCCCGGCGACGGTGACGTCGTCGAAGGGATCGCCAGTGTCGACGAGTCGGCCATCACCGGCGAGTCGGCCCCGGTGATCCGGGAGTCCGGGGGCGACCGCAGCGCGGTCACCGGCGGCACCAAGGTCCTCTCCGACCGGATCGTCGTGATGATCACGCAGAAGCCGGGGGAGAGCTTCATCGACCGAATGATCAACCTGGTCGAGGGGGCGAACCGGCAGAAGACGCCGAACGAGATCGCGCTGAACATCCTCCTCGCCGCGCTCACGGTCATCTTCCTGCTGGCCGTCGTCACCCTCCAGCCTCTCGCGATCTTCTCGATGGGCCACCAGGCCGCCGCACCGGACACGCGGGCGATCACCGACGCCGGCGTCAGCGGGATCGTGCTGGTGTCGCTGCTGGTCTGCCTGATCCCCACCACCATCGGGGCGCTGCTCTCGGCGATCGGCATCGCCGGCATGGACCGCCTCGTGCAGCGCAACGTCCTCGCGATGAGCGGTCGGGCCGTCGAGGCGGCCGGTGACGTCAACACCCTGCTGCTGGACAAGACCGGCACCATCACCCTCGGCAACCGGCAGGCGGACGAGTTCGTCCCCGTCGAAGGGGTGGACGTCGCCACGGTGGCCGACGCGGCGCAGCTGTCCAGCCTCGCCGACGAGACACCTGAGGGCCGATCGATCGTGGTGCTGGCCAAGAACGGGTTCGGCCTGCGGCAACGCGAACCCGGGCTCATTCCGCACGCCACCTTCGTGCCGTTCACCGCACAGACCCGGATGAGCGGCGTCGACCTGACTCCCGACGCGACCGTCGACGGCGGTGCCGCCGGCCCGGCGCGCCGGATCCGCAAGGGCGCCGCCGCCGCCGTCATGAAATGGGTCCGCGACAACGGCGGCCACCCCACCGAGCAGGTCGGCCAGATCGTCGACGAGATCAGCGGCATCGGCGGCACCCCGCTCGTGGTCGCCGAGCACCTCGACGGCCAGCCGGCCCGCGCCCTCGGCGTCATCCACCTCAAGGACGTGGTCAAGGCCGGGATGCGGGAGCGCTTCGACGAGATGCGCCGGATGGGCATCCGCACGGTGATGATCACCGGCGACAACCCGCGTACCGCGAAGGCCATCGCCGACGAGGCCGGGGTGGACGACTTCCTCGCCGAGGCGACGCCGGAGGACAAGCTCGCCTTGATCAAGAAGGAGCAGGAGGGTGGCCGGCTGGTCGCGATGACCGGTGACGGCACCAACGACGCACCCGCGCTCGCCCAGGCAGACGTCGGGGTGGCGATGAACACCGGCACGTCGGCCGCGAAGGAGGCCGGCAACATGGTCGATCTCGACTCCGACCCGACCAAGCTCATCGAAATCGTGGAGATCGGCAAGCAGTTGCTGATCACCCGCGGCGCGCTGACGACCTTCTCGATCGCCAACGACATCGCGAAGTACTTCGCGATCATCCCGGCCATGTTCGCCGGCATCTACCCGAGCCTGGACGCGCTGAACGTCATGCGGCTGTCCAGCCCCGAATCGGCGATCCTGTCCGCGGTCATCTTCAACGCGGTCGTCATCATCGCGTTGATCCCGCTGGCGCTGCGCGGCGTCCGCTACCGGCCCGCCGCCGCGTCGCGGCTGCTCAGCCGCAACCTGCTGCTCTACGGCCTCGGCGGCATCGTGGTGCCGTTCGTCGGCATCAAGCTCATCGACCTGCTCGTCCACTTCATCCCGGGGATCTTGTGATGCGCCTGCCGTCTTGGCTCTCCCAGCATCTGGCCGCGCTGCGCGCGGTGCTCGTCTTCACCGTCCTGCTCGGCCTGGCCTATCCGCTGGCCCTGGTCGCGGTCGGCCGGATCCCGGTCCTCGCCCACAAGGCCGACGGATCGCTCGTCGAGGTGGACGGCCGGCCTGTCGGCAGCACGCTCATCGGGCAGTCGTTCACCGACGCCGACGGCAACCCCGTCCCGCGCTACTTCCAGTCCCGCCCCTCGGCAGCCGGCGACGGCTACGACCCCACCGCCACCTCGGCCAGCAACCTCGGCCCGGAGAACATCGTCGACACCATCGCCACCAACCCCGACGACAGCACGCGGAGCCTGCTCACCCAGGTCTGCGCACGCAGCAAAGCCGTCGGGGAGCTGAACGGCGTCGACGGGAGCCGCCCGTACTGCACCATCGACGGGGTCGGGGCCGTGCTGGCGGTGTTCCGCCGCGACGGGCTGACCGGCCCGGTCACCCGGGTGGTCAGCGTCAACCAGACCGCACCCGCCACGCCGTTCCTCGCCCGCTACGAAGGTGTGCCGGTCGAGCTGGCCACGCCGGGCGAGGACCACCGGGCCGCCGGGGCGACCATCGTCCCCGTCCGGGGGGACGCCCCCGCCGAGCCCGCGGTGCCCGCCGACGCGGTCACCGCCAGCGGCAGCGGCCTCGACCCGCACATCTCTCCGGCGTACGCGCAGCTCCAGGTGGCGCGCGTGGCGCGGGAACGCGGCGCGGACCCGGCGGCGGTCCGGCGTCTGGTCCAGGAGCACACCGCCGGCCGGTCGCTCGGCTTCATGGGGTCGCCCGGGGTGAACGTGCTGGAGCTGAACCTCGCGTTGGACGAACAATTCCCGGCACGCTGAACACGACGGCGCCGGGCTGGGACGCTGGCACCGTCCCGGCCCGGCACCACGTCACCCGACCCGCCGGTCACGCTGTGGAGAGGAATCCTGCTGTGCCACGAGGGGAACTGCGCATCTACCTCGGTGCCGCACCCGGCGTCGGCAAGACCTACGCCATGCTCGAGGAGGCGCAACGCCGCGCCGAGCGCGGCACGGACGTGGTGATCGGGTTCGTCGAGACCCACGGCCGTAGGCACACCGCCGCGATGATCGGCGAACTGGAAATCGTCCCCCGCCGCACGATCACCTACCGCGGCGCCGAGTTCACCGAGATGGACCTCGACGCGGTTCTGGCCCGCCGCCCCGAGGTCGCCCTGGTCGACGAACTCGCTCACACCAACGTGCCCGGCTCCCGCAACTCCAAGCGCTGGCATGACATCCAGGAACTCCTCGACGCCGGGATCACCGTGCTCACCACGGTCAACATCCAGCACCTGGACTCGCTGAACGACGTCGTCGCCCAGATCACCGGGACCACCCAACGCGAAACCGTCCCCGACCAGATTGTGCGCGCCGCCGAACAGGTCGAACTGGTCGACATGACCCCCGAGGCGCTGCGCCGGCGGATGGCCCACGGCAACATCTACCGCCCGGACAAGATCGACGCCGCGCTCGGCAACTACTTCCGCGTCGGCAACCTCACCGCCCTACGCGAGCTGGCCCTGCTCTGGCTCGCCGACAAGGTCGACGAGCAACTCGACGCATACCGGGCCCAGCAGGGCATCTCCGCCACCTGGGAAGCCCGCGAGCGGGTCGTCGTCGCGCTCACCGGCGGACCCGAGGGAGGGACCCTGATCCGGCGTGCGGCCCGGATCGCCGCCCGCAGCAAGGGCGCCGACCTCCTCGCGGTGCACGTCGCCCGCAGCGACGGGCTCGCCGGAGCCGACCCGGCGCAGCTCGCCCGGCAACGGGTGCTGGTGGAGAGCCTCGGCGGCACCTACCACCAGGTCCTCGGCACCGACATCCCCGCCGCGCTGCTCGACTTCGCCCGGGGCGTCAACGCCACCCAGCTCGTGCTCGGCGCCAGCCGCCGCGGCCGTTTCGCGCAACTGTTCTCCCGCGGCGTCGGCGTGACCACGACCGCACTGTCAGGGCCCATCGACGTACACCTGGTCACCCACGCCGAGGTCCGTCGCGGCCGGCCCGGACCGGCGGTGCCGGCCGCGCTGTCCCGGCGACGCCGGCTGTACGGCTTCGCGCTCACCGTCGCGGGCATGCCCGCCCTGACCGCACTGCTCAGGGCTCTGCCCGACCTCACCCTCACCAACGACATCCTGATCTTCCTCGCCGCCGTCGTCGGCGTCGCGCTCGTCGGCGGGCTCTGGCCGGCGCTGCTCGCCGCGCTGGGTGGGTCCCTGCTGCTGAACTGGTTCTTCGCCCCGCCCTTCTACACGCTGACCATCGCCGAGGCGGACAACCTGCTCGCCCTCGGCGTCTTCGTCGGCGTCGCCGTAGCGGTCAGCTGGGTGGTCGACCTCGCCGCCCGGCGCACCCGCGAGGCAGCCCGCGCATCCGCCGACGCGCAGACCCTCGCCACCGTCGCCGGCAACGTCCTGCGCGGGCAACGCCCGCTGCCGGCGCTGCTGGAACGGCTCCGGGAAACCTTCGCGCTGCGCGCGGTCAGCGTCCTGGAACTGGCCGCCGAGGCCGCCGGGCGCCCCGGCCGGGACCGGGAGGAAGACGCCTGGCGAGTCGTGGCCAGTGTCGGCGAGGCGCCGGCCGGCAGCCCGAGCGCAGGCGAAACGACGGTGCCCGTCGACGACCGGCTCACCGTCGTGCTCTCCGGCCGGCGGCTGGAGGCCGCCGACCGGCGCATCATCGAGGCGTTCGCCGCGCAGGCCGCCGTCGCGCTCCGGCAGGAACGCCTCGCCGAGGAGGCCGCCGCCGCCCGGCCCCTGGCCGAGGCCGACCGAATGCGCACCGCCCTGCTCGCCGCGGTCAGCCACGACCTACGCACCCCCCTCGCGTCGGCAAAGGCCGCCGTGTCCAGCCTGCGCAGCCGCGACGTCGACTTCGACGCCGAGGACCGGGACGAACTGCTCGCCACCGCCGACGAGTCACTCGACCGGCTCGGCCGGCTGGTGGCCAATCTGCTCGACATGAGCCGCCTGCAGGCCGGGGCACTCGGCATCACCGCCTCGGCGATCGGCCTGGAAGACGTCGTGCCCCGGGCCCTGGACGAACTCGGCCCGCAGGCGGCCGATGTCACCACCGACATCCCCGCCGACCTGCCGGCCGCCACCGCCGACCCGGGCCTGCTGGAGCGGGTCCTGGTCAATCTCGTCGCGAACGCCCTGCGCCACAGCCCGCCCGGGCGGCCGCCCACCATCACCGCCAGCGCCCACTCCGGCCAGGTCGAACTACGCGTCATCGACACCGGCCCCGGCATCGCCGAGGACCAGTGGGAACAGGTTTTCCTGCCGTTCCAGCGCCTCGGCGACCGCGACAACACCACCGGCGTCGGCCTCGGTCTCGCCCTGTCCCGAGGTCTCGCCGAGGCCATGGGTGGCAGCATCACCCCGGAGACCACACCCGGCGGAGGACTCACCATGGTGCTGCGGCTGCCTGCCGCCACACCGGCCGAACCCACGGAGGGCCCGCAGGAATGAACCGGATCCTCGTCGTCGACGACGAACCGCAGATTTTGCGCGCCCTGCGCATCAACCTGCGCGCCCGCGGCTACGACGTCGACGTCGCGGCCACCGGCGCCGCCGCGCTCAGGGCCGCCGCCAGCCACCCACCCGACCTCGTCGTACTCGACCTCGGTCTTCCCGACCTCGACGGCGTCGACGTCATCCGCGGGATCCGGGGCTGGACCACCGTCCCGATCATCGTGCTCTCCGGCCGCGCCGGCAGCGACGACAAGGTCACCGCCCTCGACGCCGGTGCCGACGACTACGTCACCAAGCCCTTCGGCGTCGACGAACTCCTCGCCCGCATCCGTGCCGTCACCCGCCGGCACGGGACCGGCGCGGACGCGGCCAGTCCCACCGCGAAAGTCGGCCAGCACACCGTCGACCTCGGCGCCCACACCGTAACCCGCGACGACGGCACCGAGATCAGACTGACCCCCACCCAGTGGGGGGTGCTCGAAACACTGCTCCGCAACCCCGGGAAGCTGATCAGTCAGCGCCAACTCCTCCACGACGTCTGGGGCCCGGGATACGAGACCGAGACCAGCTACCTGCGCCAGTACATGGCGCAGCTACGCCGCAAGCTCGAACCGGACCCCACCCGGCCCCGCCACCTCATCACCGAACCCGGCATGGGCTACCGCTACCAACCGTGAGACGGCAGGACGCGCCATGGCCCTTCTCAAGCACGTAGTCCTGATCATTTTCACCGTGGGGGCGATCTTCCTCGCCGTCGCAGCCGGTGCGGGTCTGCTGAACCGGACCCCACTGCGCCGCCCACCCGACTCCCCGCCGCAGCAAGAAGACGACCATCAGCGGGCCCCATAGACTCAGCCTCGATCGGACGCCGGGACGCCGCCCCCGCGACCGTCCCACGTCGCGGGCAATCGCGCCTACGGCGACCCATCCTCGTCGTCGGCACCGTCGGCAACGTTGAACGCTTCGCCACCAGCGATTAGCCGGGCAGGAATCGGCGTCGGCCCACTCGATCACGCCTCCCGTGGACGGTCGCCGTTCCTCGTCAGGTAGATGAACAGACAGTCGGTGCTGCGTCCGGCAACGTTCACCGGGTTCCGGTGGGTCGTGGATCCTCGCCGAGTCGCCGTTCCCCTCCTGGTTGCCGAGTGTCGGCAATAGTCCTGCCCGATGTCGGCCGAATGCCACCCTGGATGCCGGAGGGGCGCGAGCGCCACGATGTGGAGCATGACCAACGACCTTGCCCTGCTCGCCGAGGAATTGACGAAGTTCTACGGCCAACGCCGCGGCATCGAGAGTCTCACCCTTGAGGTCCGCACCGGCGAGGTGATGGGCTTCCTCGGGCCCAACGGCGCCGGGAAGACCACCACCATCCGGCTGCTGCTGGACTTCCTGCGGCCGACCTCCGGCCGCGCGACCGTGCTCGGGCTCGACCCGCGCCGGGACAAGGCCGCCCTGCACCGGCAGATCGGCTACCTACCTGGCGAACTGGCGTTTCCCGGCAGGGAGAAGGCAGAAGACCTGCTGCGGTTCTTCGGTGACGCCCGGGGCGGTGTGGCCTGGTCGCGGGTGACCGATCTGGCCGAGCGGCTCGACCTGGACCTGTCCCGCCCGGTACGCGCCATGAGCAAGGGCAACAAGCAGAAGGTCGGCCTGGTGCAGGCGTTCATGCACCAACCGGCCCTGCTGATCCTGGACGAGCCCACCAGCGGCCTGGACCCGCTCATGCAGCAGGAGTTCCTGGCCATGGTCCGCGACGCCCGCGACGCCGGGCAGACCGTCTTCATGTCCTCCCACGTCCTCGCCGAGGTGCAGCAGACCGCCGACCGGGTGGCCATCATCCGCGACGGCAGGCTGGCCGCGGTCGAACGCGTTGAGTCGCTCGGCAAGCGGGCCATCCGATCGGTGGAGATCCACTTCGACGATCCCGTGGATCCGGCGGAGTTCAGCGGCCTCCCCGGGGTCAGTGACGTGGTGGTGTCCGGGCCGGTGCTCCGGTGCACGGTGGATGGCCGCCTCGACCCCGTGATCAAGGCGGCGGCACGACACGAGGTCGTGGACATGCTGTCGGCCGAGCCCGACCTGGAGGAGACGTTCCTGTCGTTCTACTACCACTCGGAAGGAGCCGGCGATGCTTCCCGCGCTGGTGCGTAAGACCTGGCGTGACGACCGCCGGGCGCTGATCGGTTGGGCCACCGGCGTCGCCCTGTTCACCGTCATCTACACCTCCTTCTACAGCCAGTTCCAGGGAGCCGCGGAACTGAAGCAGGACGCCCTGCCCCAGGGAATGCTGGACTTCCTCGGCATCGCCGATATGCTCTCGCCGGCCGGCTACCTACAGGCGACGATCTTCAGTCTGATCGGGCCGCTACTGGTCCTCATGTGCGCGATCACGTTGACCGCCCGCACGATCGCCCGGCCCGAGGAGGACGGGGGAATGGAACTGTTGCTGGCCAACCCGCTGTCCCGTGCCGCCTTCGCCGGACAGCGTCTCGCGGCCACGGGCAGCGCCATCACGCTGGTCGCGGCCATCCCGGTGATCCTCCTGATGATCATCGTTCCCCAGGCGGGCATGGACATTCCCCTGTCCAACGTCGCGGCTGCCGGCGTCGGCCTGATCGCCCTGGTGTGGTGCTTCACCGGTATCGCCTTCCTCGCTGGCGCGGCCACCGGGAAGCGCGGTACGGTTCTGGCGATCACCGGTGTGCTCGCCGTCACCACATACATGGCCAACGCCATCGGCGGCATGTCCGATGGCTGGCAATGGGTGCGCTGGCTGTCTCCGTTTCACTACTTCATCGGCACCGATCCGCTGCACACCGGCTGGCACCCGGTGCAACTGCTCGCTCTCGTGGCTGTCGGCGCCGTGACCACGGTCGTCGGGGTGTTCATGTTCGATCGCCGCGACGTCGGTGTCTGAAGCGGACCGTGGTGGCCGCCGAACGCATGGGGGCGGCCACCACAACGCCCACAAGGAACAGCCCAGGGACGCTCACACCTGGCTGGCCCAAGGCTTCGAGGACCTCTTGCGCGCCCCGGCCGGCGACCAGCGAGGCGAGGCGGCCGCCCGGCTGGGCGCCCGTGCCGCAGACGAGGACCTGCAACCCCACGACCTCGTCGACCGCGTATTTGCTGCCGCCGGCGTCTGCTGGAACACCTCACCCCTCGAACCCGCCGACAGCCCGACCGCCGTGCACAGCCGCGTCGCGACGCTCTTGGACACCGCACGTTCGGTGCTGTTGGCCGCCCTCGACGGCTACCTCGACCAGGCCCGCGCTGAACTGGTTCGCCACGACACCGAACGTGCCGCGTTCGTCAACGACCTGCTCACCGGCCGAGCCGAACCCGGCAGCCTGGCCGAACGCGCTCACCGCTACGGCATCCGCCTGTCGGCCACCCACACCGTTCTGGTCGCCCGTACGCCCCGCCTCACCGCCGACCTCATCCACCGCGTCGACGCGGCGCTCGCCGCCCGGTTCGGCGAAGGTAACACCCTTACCACCCTGCGCGAAGGCGACCTGGTGTGCATCAGCGCCGGGGGCCTACGGGGCATCGACGCTGAACTGGCACACCTGCTTCTCGCCGAACTAGGCGCCGAAGGCTGGCAGGTGGCCGTCGGTCGCCCCCACCCCGGCGTGCGCGGCCTGGCCGCCTCGCTGGACGAGGCCCGCAACGCCCTCGACCACGCCGCCAAACTCGGTTTCACCGCACCCGTCCTCAACGCCGCCGACCTGCTGGTCTTCCCCGTCCTGCTGCGCGACCGCGACGCGATCACCGACCTGGTCACCACCGTCCTCGGCCCCCTCACCACCGCCCGCGGCGGCGTGCAGCCCTACCTGGACACCCTGACCGTGCTCTTCGACAACCAGGGCAACCACACCGCCACCGCCCGCCAGATGCATCTCTCCGTACGCGCGGTCACCTATCGCCTCGACCGCATCCACCACCTGACCGGCTACCACCCCAACGAACCCACCCAACGCTTCACACTCCACGCCGCCGTGCTCGGCGCCCGACTCCTCGGCTGGCCCGAGACAGTGTTTCAGCAGGGACTGTAAGACGAAGTGACCCCTGATCAGGGAGCAGCACCTGATGTTCGATGAATCGACGACGGTCGTGGATGCTGCCGCGGTGGCGTGGAGTACGGCAGGACACCCGGGCGTTTCCGTGGGCCATGAGACCTCCGGTCCGGTGGTGGGCGTCAGCACCCACACCTCGCCGGAGGTCTCATCTCGTATCAAGCCGCCACGCCGCGAACAACGCTCATGGTCACTACAACCAGGAGGGCTGGGCGCCTAAGGAAAGCCAAAGAGGACGTCGGGTCACCTATGCGGATGCCCGAGCGGGCGCTCGCTCTGCGTTGCTGGCGGGAGCGGACGTCTTGGGCAGCAGGAGCATGAGCCCAGCGGCGACCACGTAGAGCGCGACCTCGACCAGGAGGACCATCTCGAAGGCGCTGCTGAACGCGTGCAGCGGCGGCGAGTCGCCGAGGGACCTGTCCAGGGCGGCGAAGAAGACGGTCCCCAGGACGGCGATCCCAGCGGCACCACCGACCTGGTTGACCGTGGACAGCACACCCCCGGCCGCGCCGGCGTCCCTGCGGGGCACGCCGGCGAGGACGACGTTGACCAGGATGGGCGCGGCCAACCCCAGGCCGAGACCTCCGACGAACAGGGCGGCAGCAAGGCTCCAGTAACCGGGGTGCTGACCGTCGCGGACAACGAACCACAGCAGGGCCTGCGATGCGGCCAATGCCAGTGACCCGCTCACGAGGAGGACTCGACCGGCCTTCGCGGCGAGGGTGACACCGACACCGGAGGTGAGAATGGACCCGATGGCGTAGGGCAGAATAACCAGCCCGGTCGACCAGGCGCTTCGTCCGGTACCGGCTTGCAGGTAGATGGAGAACGTCAGGAAGAACGCCCCGATCGCGCCGAAGAAGAACACCGACGCCAACAGCCCGGCAGTGAACGTGCGGACACCGAGCAGCGCCGGGTCCAGCACGGGCTGATCGCCGCGACGGGCGACCGTACGCTCGTAGAGACCGAAACCAGCAAGCGCCAGGAACCCCGCGCCCATCAGGACGAAACCCCACCAGGGCCAACCCCAGTCACGGCCCTGGACCAGCGGCAACAGGACCAGGAGCACCGCCAGTATCGACAGCACTACGCCGACGACGTCCAGCGAGGCCCGGTGCCGGCTCCGGGACTCCGGCAGCACCCGCCAACCCATGACGAGTGCGACGGCGGCGACGGGTACGTTGACCCAGAAGATGGCCCGCCAGCCCAGACCGAACAGGTCCGCGTCGACCAAGAACCCGCCCAGCAGCGGTCCGGCTACTGCGGCCAGGCCCTGGACGGCACCGTACGCGCCAAACGCCTTCGCCATCGCAACCGGGTCGAACGAGGACCTGATGATCCCGAACACCTGAGGAACCATCAGGCCGCCGGCAAGACCCTGCATGACCCTGGTGGCGATCAGCACCTCCGGACTCGTCGCCGATGCGCAGAGTGCGGAGGCAACGGCGAAGACCGCGAGACTGGACAGGAACACCCGCCGGCGCCCGTAGTCATCACCGATTCGTCCTCCGGTGATGAGACCTGAACCGAGCGCGAGGACGTAACCAGCAAGCATCCATTGCAACTGGGCCGGGGTGGCGTTGAGTTCGGCCTCGATGGCTGGGGCCGCGACCGTAACGATCGTGGCGTCCAAGAGATCCATGAAGGAGGCGATCAACACGACGGAGAGGGCGATGGCCGCGGATCGACCAGCCACGAGCATGGTCGCGGAACCTGTGGTGGAGTCGGCGGCTGGTTCTCTCGCCGCCGCCGTCTGTGAGACGTGCCGTGTGGTCATGGCCAAACCCTGGCACCGGTGGCGGACACATGATGTCCGCTATCGAAGGCAAAATGGAGACATGGCTGCGACGTCCGCACGACTCCTCAAACTGCTGTCGCTGCTTGGCGCCCGTCGGTCCTGGTCAGGGCCTGACCTTGCCGACACGCTGCACATCAGCACCCGCACCCTGCGTCGAGACGTCGAGACCCTGCGTGAACTCGGCTACCCCGTACACGCCATCAAAGGTCCCGAGGGCGGATATGAACTCGGCTCCGGAAGCAGACTCCCTCCGATACTCCTCGATGACGAGCAGGCTGTCGCCGTAACCGTCGCTCTGCAAACCGCCCCGAGCACAGTCGCCGGAATCGATGATGCCCTTGCGCGTGCGCTCAACAGCATCAAGCAGGTGATGCCCGCGCACGTTCGCGCGAAAGCCGAGGCAATGCACCTGACGGCCATTCGGAACTCCTGGGAGTTCCCCGCACCGCCCATCGCATCGGACACCCTCAAAGCCATTGGCTCCGCCGTTCGCAAGAGCCACCTGCTGCGGTTCGAGTACCTCACCCCCGACCACCGGCGCCTCCACCCACACGACCCCGACTTCGTTCCTCCGCTCACAGTCGAGCCTCACCACCTCGTCGTGTGGGCAGGGCGCTGGTACCTCGTGGCTCACAACCCCACCGAGGTCACGTGGAGCATCTACCGCGCCGATCGAATTCACGTCCACTCACCAACCGGCATCCCCTTCGTCCGCCGCCAACCCCCCGAGCCTGATATCGCCCGGTACGTGATGACCAGCCACGACAGAGGCGACACCCCCGCCAAGTGGCAGTGCCTCGGCAGCGTGGTAATGGCCCTGCCCGCCGACGTCGTCGCTCGCTGGGCCCCGGGTGGCTCGGTCATCGAATACCTGACACACACCCACAGCCGGATAACACTCGGAGCCTGGTCGTGGGCCGGGATCGCTGGGCTGCTCGCCACCTTCGACGCCGATATCAGCGAGGTCGAACCCCCAGAGCTGCGGGCAGCCTGCCAGGCATTGGCGCAGCGGTACCACGCAATCACCACGTAGCCACGCCGATCAACGCACCTCGGCCCGTGCTGTCTGGTCGCCGGATCGACCAGGGGCCACATCGCCCCGGCCGCGGGCACGCCGGACCGGCTGGCCTGGAAGTTGTCCGCACCGAGCGCCTACGGGCGGCTGCTGTACCTGCACGTCGAAGCGGATGCCGCCACCCGTCACGCCGGTCCCGGAGCCACCGGTGTGCTCAGTCGCCGCTGATCTGGCCCGCGCCGTTGAGGTAGGTGAGAACGGCGAGGACGCGGCGGTGGCCGCTGTCGGTGACGGCGAGGCCCAGCTTGTTGAAGATGTTGCCGATGTGCTTGTGTACGGCGTTGTCGGTGATGACAAGCCGGCCAGCGATGGTGTTGTTGTCGTGCCCCTGGGCCATCAGCGCGAGTACCTCGCGTTCGCGGGGGGTGAGGACGGCGATCGGGTCCCTGCGGTGGGCGAGGAGTTGGGTGATGACTTCGGTGTCCATGGCGGTGCCACCGGCGGCCACTCGGCGCAGCGCGTCGACGAACTCATCCACCCGGCTGACGCGATCCTTGAGGAGGTAGCCGACCCCGCCGCCGGTGGTGGCGAGTAGCTCGGCGGCATACTGCTGCTCGACGTACTGCGACAGCACCAGGACCGGTAGGCCAGGGTGCTCTCGACGGGCCTGCAGGGCGGCTCGGATACCCTCGTCGCGAAATGACGGCGGCAGCCGGACGTCGACGATGGTGACGTCGGGCCGATGGTCCCGCACGGCGGTGAGGAAGCCCGCCGCGTCGCCCGCGATGGCGGCGATGTCAAACCCCACGCTGTTGAGTAGTAGTTCCAGTCCGGTGGCCAGCAGGACGTTGTCTTCGGCGATTACCACCCGCACGGCAGCTCCATGGTGATCCTCGTCGGCCCGCCGGCCGGGCTGTCGATGTCGATGGTGCCGTCGAGCGCGAGCACCCGGCGACGGATCCCGGCAAGGCCGGTGCCCAGCCGGTCGTCGGCGCCGCCGGTGCCGTTATCGGTGATCACCACCGACAGCCGGTCTGCCGTTCGGCTCACCCGTACGCCGGCCGTGGTCGCCCGGCTGTGCTTGGCGACGTTGGTGAGTGCCTCGGCGACGGCGAAGTAGACGACGGCCTCCACGGCCGCCGGTACCTTCTCGAGGTTGCCGGTGTCCAGTTGGGTCGGCACGCCGCAGCGGGCTGTCACCGCGGTCAGTGCGCCGGTGAGGCCGCGGTCGGCGAGGATCGGCGGGTAGACGGTTCGGATCACCTCGCGGAGTTCGGTCATCGCCTCTTCGGTTCCTTCGTGTGCGTCCCGAAGAAGTTCTTCCAGGAACTGCTCGTTTCGCGGGTTGTCGGATAACGTCTGCCGGGCCACGGCCAGCCGCATCGCGATGGCCACCAGCCGGGCCTGGGTGCCGTCGTGCAGGTCGCGTTCGATCCGGCGCAGCTCTGCGCCGTGTGC
Organism: Micromonospora sp. NPDC048040; assembly: GCF_055587185.1. NCBI lineage: Bacteria > Bacillati > Actinomycetota > Actinomycetes > Micromonosporales > Micromonosporaceae > Micromonospora > Micromonospora sp. NPDC048040. Next base: position 102,624 of record NZ_JBVJGT010000016.1, read on the forward strand.
GTCGAGCACGTCTGCCCGCGTGCGGGTCAACACGGCGACCCGCTCGGCGAGCTGTTCGGCCGTAGAGTGCGACAGTACTACCAGGCAGATCCGGGCGTGTGCGCGAGCGATCGGCGGGAAGGCCAGGTACGCCAGCGCGGTGAGCAGGATGATCTGTAGTGGACCGAGGGTGAGGGCTGTCGCCCAGCCGGTCACCGCAATATCGATGAACAGCCGGGGCCGATCCTCCGGCGCGAACGCCCACCACAGTGGTGTGGCGACCGCGGCGGGCAGGAGGTTGCCCACGCACAGCAGCGTGAGCAGGCCGAGTGCGACCCCGGTGACTGCGTTCACCGGCAGCCAGAGCAGGTCGCGGGGTGTGGCCGGGTCGGCCCATGCGCGGTGTCCCGTCGTGCGCAGCGCAGGACGCGGTGCCAACGGCGTCCGGAGCAGCCGGCCGGCGCGGTCACGGTGCCAATTCGCCCAACGCCGCGCGAGCCTCGGATGGCACAGCAGCGGCAGTGCGAGCAGCGTGGCGATCCCGGTGGCCAGTGACCCCAGGAGGTAGGACCCGCCACGCCACGCCTGCACCCACCGTCGACCCGACGTCACAGGATGCCTCTTCTGCGTACCCTCCTCGGGGGCAGCGTCCCTTTGCGTTCCCGACACGGCGTCGAGTCTGCCCGGTGGCCGCCGCCTGCGGCACTACAGCCAGCTGTACCACATATCCGGTGGTACGAGGTATCGGTCCGCGTCGACGCGGCTCCTAACGTCGGCAGCATGAGATTGAACAGCAGCAAACTGTCGCGGCGGCGGATCGCGCTGGGTGCGGCGGCGGGACTTGTCGCCCTCACGTTCACGGTCACCGGGCTGCACTCGGCCGAAGGATCGGTGACCGGTTCCGGCCACGCCAGCGACCGGTTGCAACGGGACACCGACGCGATCCACGCCCTCGGGGTGACCGGCGTCCAAGCCCGGGTGACCACCTCCGACGGCCGGCACCTCGTCGCCACCAGCGGCGTCGCCGACCGTGCCACCGGGCGCCCGGTGCCAGCCAACGGACGCTTCCGGATCGCGAGTACCCGCAAGGCGTTCGAAGCCACCGTCGTCCTGCAACTGGTCGAGGAACACCGACTGTCTCTCGACGACACCGTCGAACGGTGGCTACCCGGCGTGGTCCGCGGCACCGCCAACGACGGCCGCCGGATCACCGTACGTCACCTCCTGCAGAACACCAGCGGCATTCACGACGACCTGCCCGGCTACACAACGCCCGAGGAGTACCTCCAACAGCGATACGACGTGTACACCCGCGAGCAACTCGTGGCGCGGGCGATGAAGCACCGGCCGGACTTCGAACCCGGAGAGGGCTGGGCATACTCCAACACCGGCTTCATCCTGGTCGGCATGATCATCGAGCGGGTCACCGGCCGCTCTCTGCAACAGGAGGTCACCGACCGGATCGTCGGTCCGCTCGGGCTGCACCACACCACCTGGCCCGGGACCTCGCCGTTCCTACCCCAGCCGCACGCTCAGGCATACCAACTGTTCGAGACCGGTGAGCTGGTGGACGTCACCGAGCAGGTTCCAGTGGACCCGGACTCGATGGTCTCCAGCACCCGCGACCTCGACCGGTTCTTCCGCGCGCTGCTGGGCGGCCGGCTGCTGCGCCCCGCACAACTGGCCGACATGAAGCGAACGGTCGAGGTCAGCAAGGACATCAACGCGATCTGGCCGGGCGGTCTCTACGGGCTCGGCCTGGTCAGCCGCCCGCTGCCCTGCGGCGGCTTCTACTGGGGCCACGACGGCGGCGACGGCGGTTACATCACGGTCACCGGCGTCACCGACGACGGCCGGCGCAGCGCCGTGGTGTCCATGTCCGCCTCGCTCGGCGATTCGCTGGACAGCCTCCTCAAGCAGCAGCGCGGTGCCGACACGCTGATCCAGAACGCTCTCTGCGGCCGGGTGTAACCGAACCGCACAGCGTGCCGTGAACGAAAGCCCTGACCGGCGACGGCCACGCCGGTCAGGGCCGGTTCAGAGGCGGAACCCGACAGAACGCGAGTTGCCCAACGCGCCAGTGTCGGCGGCAGCAGCATGCCGTGTCCGACGGTCGCATGCCGAACTCCCTGCTGCCTGGTCGAACGGTGCCACGCCGCGCGTGGTGGTCGCCGGTTCAGAGAATCGACGCGCACTGAAAGCCGATCATTACGAGTGTCCTTTGCGTCACCCGCGCGTAAGCTACCGCCGCGCTCGACGCTGCGGGCTCGGACACCTCAGCCGCGGGCGCCGTGGGGGCCGAACGACTTGGCGTCCCCGAACTGCTCCACGCTGATGTTGTCCTGTTCCGGATGGAGGACCGATGCTGGCTCCGCTGCGGTATGGCGCCTTCCGATACCTCGCTGCTGGCCGGCTGGTCAACATGCTGGGCAACGGCGTCGCCCCCATCGCGCTGGCCTTCGCCGTACTCGATCTGACCGGCTCGGTGCGCGATCTGGGCCTGGTGGTCGGCGCGAGATCGCTGATGACCGTGCTGTTCGTGCTCTTCGGTGGGGTGGTGGCCGACCGGATTCCGCGCCGGCTGGTGCTGGTCGGATCCAATGTGCTCGGTGCACTGACCCAGGCGGCGGTGGCTGCCCTGGTGCTCACCGGCACGGCGACGATCCCGCTGTTGCTGGCGCTCGGTGCGGCGAACGGCATCGTCAGCGCGCTGTCCCAGCCAGCTTCGGCCGCCGCGACGCCGCAGACCGTGCCGCCGGAGCTGATTCGACCGGCCAACGCGCTCATCCGGCTCGGCATCAACACGGGCATGATCGGCGGCGCTGCGCTCGGTGGCCTCCTGGTGGCCGCCGTCGGGCCGGGGTGGGGCCTCGCCATCGATGCGCTCACCTTCGCTATCGCGGCTCTCGCGTTTACCGGAGTCCGGGTCGCTGCCTCGCCGGCGAAGAGCACCCGTACGAGCATCGTCGCCGACCTCCGGGAGGGCTGGACGGCTTTCACCGCGCGGACCTGGGTCTGGGTGGTGGTGCTGGGCTTCATGATCCTCAACGCGGCCCTCGCCGGCGGCGTGAACGTGCTCGGCCCGGCCGTCGCGGACGAGACGATCGGCCGTAGCGCCTGGGGCGTGGTGCTGGCGGCGGAAACCGCCGGAATGGTCGTGGGCGGGTTGATCGCCCTGCGGATTCGGGTGCGTCGGCTATTGCTGCTCGGGGTGGCCTGCATGTTCGCCGAGTCGTTTCTGCTGTTGGGGCTGGCCCTGGCGCCCACCGTCGTCGTGCTGGTGTCGGCCGGAGTGGCGGTCGGGATCGCCGTCGAACAGTTCGCGGTGGCCTGGGACACGTCGTTGGCGCAGCACATCCCGGCCGACCGTCTGGCCCGCGTTTACTCCTATGACATGTTGGGGTCCTGGGTCGCCATCCCACTCGGCCAGATCGCGGTCGGACCGGTCGCAGCGGCGATCGGCACCCGCGACACGCTGCTGATCCTGGCGACATCGGTGGTGCTCTCGGTCCTCGGCATGCTGGCCAGCCGGGACGTTCGCCGACTGCAGGCGGTAGCCCCCGCCCGCGCCGCCGACGCAGTACGGACCGAGCCAGCCGACGGTGGGCCGAGCGACAGCCCTACCACGAAGCCCGCCGAACCAGCCGCCCGCACCTGATCCGGCGGTGAACTTCCTCGATGCCAGCCGCACCCTCAATTCGAGGAGCAGGATCAGCCGACGCCATGTAGTGCGACTCGCTCTTCTGCCGCCGTCCGGCCGTTCAGTGGGGGAACGCGCGGGGGATGCGTGCGTTGAGGAGTTCGTCGCGGAACGCTTGGATGCGTGTGATGACCTGTCGTCTGCCGATGGTGTTTTCGATGCGGTCGAGGTACAGGCATCGGGCGGCGAGTTTGTCGAGGTCGACGGTGAAGTAGATCGCCATCAGCGGGTTGACGAACAGGTCGCCGCCGCCGGTGCGCCGGGTGAACCGGATGTCTCCGAACGCGCCGCTGGTGGCGGCGGCGATCTGTCCTTGGACGATGCTCGGCCGATCCGGGGTGGCGGCCTGGGCGTCGGCGACGGCATCGCGGTACAGCGCGGCCTCCCGGCTGGAACCGGGGATGGACAGGGCGCCGAGGTAGCCGCCGTCGCGGTCGAGTGCGGCGAGGTTCTCCAGCACCTGGACGTGGTTGACGCCGTCGTACGCGTCGATGCCGAAGCCGAGACTGGTCACCAGCTTGACCGGCATGTCCAGCGCGGCCACGGCGGCCAGGCTGGTGATGTCCTCCACCGGGGTGCCGAGATCGGTTTCGTCGCCGCGCAGCAGGACATCGGTGCCGCCGTCGACCAGCACCACCGCATCGATGTCGAGTTGTTCGACCAGGTGCCGGTACGCCGCCCGTAACGGCTGGACACCGAGCGGCGGAAAGGCGTACACGGTCGACGGCAGCTTCTGAGCTGCCAGCCACCGGGCGAGCGTCCGTTCGGGGAAGTACCAGTCCGGGCTGGTCGTGTCCGGCTGCACCGCCGCGACGTGCTCCGCTACCCACGCGTTCCGGTCGATCAATTCGAGTTCGGAGAAGGACAGGCTGGCCAGGTGCACCTGTGCGCCGCCGCGCCACAGGGCGAATGCCAAGGGCAGGCCGGCGTACACGTCGAACCCCCCGCCCGCTCCGGCGATGAGGATGCTCCGCGCCGGAGCCAGCGCGGCAAACAGCGGCGGAACGGCCAACGAGAACGCACCGGGGTCGGCCGGTAGCGCGGCAGGCGTCATCACCGCTCAATGATCCGTCACGCCCATGCCGCTGACGGAACGCCTGGGTGCCCACGTGCGGCGGGATCCCAAGGAAGATGCTGGTGTCCCGCCGATGGGGTCACCTCAAACGAGCGCCAGCTATGAACGAACGCTCATGCCGCCATCCGCGCGTCACACAGTGTCACCACAACAGATCAAGCCTGCGCCCGGTCCGGCCGAGTACGACTTGAGTGCACGGAGCCGCGCTCGTCGGTCAGGTTGTAGGCCCGGCGGCGCGCCGACCGGCGTCAGGCCATTCGCTCGGCGCCGTATCCATGGCGCATCCGGAATTTCATCGGATCGGTTCCGGTCGTCGGCCAGCCCATACGCAAACAGTGATCTCCCGTGCCGCCGTCAACGACAGCCAGCAGGGAAACCAGCTCGGCAATCTCCGTGCCCGATACCACGATCCGAGCAGCGTCGGACCGGTCGAGCTCGTCAACAGGCGCCTCGATGATCAGCACTTCAGCAGCCTCGGCCAGCACACGTTCCACCAGAGCTGTGGTGGGGGCCCCGTCAGCGCTGCCGAGTGTTGGCGCGTCGGTCACAGCGGCGAGCGTACCGTCCTGCTGGGATCGCTCAGCGTGTTGGCACAGCCCAGCAGCGGGGTCCGGCGCAGCGGGGTCACGTCCCGGGGGAGTGGTGTGGGAGCCGACTTGCCACGGCGTGCCGCCGAGGTGGAGGCGGGTCATCGCGAGAGTCCCGGTGAACGACCAAGAACACGCAGTCCGGCTGTGCCCGCGGCGATGAACAGCGGCACCGTCAGCATGAGGTGGCCGTCGAGAGCGCGGCGTCGCTGTTCGTCGAGCCACGTGCGGGATTCGGCTTGGGTGACCGCACCGGTTTTCCGGGCGGCGTGGGCGAATCCGTGCAGCATCTCGACCGCGAGGGTGTCGGTGAAGACCAGGCTGTGCGTATCCGATTCGATCTCGCCGAAGCCGCCATCGCGTAGCAGCTCGTGGTATGTCCGGGCGATCGTCGGATGTGCGATCGTATCGGCCCGAGCCTGCACGATCCGTCTGGTCAAGGTCGTGTCGTCGCCCTCGATGGCCACGGTGTCCCAGTCCTGTCCGGCAAGCACGATCCGGCCACCGGGTGCGAGCACCCTGACGGCCTCACTGATCGCGGCGACCGGGTTGGACAACTGGTGGAATACCTTGTCAGCCCGGTAGCCCGTAACGTCCATGTCCCGGAACGGCAGCCGGTAGGCGGAAGCCATGCGGAAATCGGCGTGGGGGTACCGGCGACGTGCCACGCCGATCATGTCCTCGGCCGTGTCGACGCCAATCGCCCGGACGCCGTACCCGAGCAGTTCCGCCACCGCCCTGCCGGTGCCGGTCCCGACGTCCACGACCGTGGTGCCGGGCCGCAGGCGTAACAGATCGTACGAACGCCGTCGAAGCGCCACCAGGGCGGAAAGGTCGTCGGCCGAGTCGAGCCTCGCCACCATCGCCTGTAGGTCAGATTGTTTGACACGCCCGCTAGCCTGCTACCTAATGTCGACATGAAGTCAACCGTCGGAGTGAGCATCGGCGACGCGGCGGCCCGGTTCGGGATCGCGACGCACGTTCTTCGGCACTGGGAGTCGATGGGATTACTCGCGCCGAGCCGTTCCGGCGGCGACCGGCGCCGCTACGACGACGCCGACCTGTTCCGTATCGCCACCATCCTGCGGGCCAAGGAAGCCGGTGCGGTGTCAGCGAGCCGGCTGAGCGCAGCCGTCAGCTCTCACGGGGGCGTGGGGCCGGAGCGCTTGGATGCGGCGTTGGCCGGTGCGCTGGGAGGTGACGACGCCGGCGCGCTCAAGGCGCGGGCCAGCGAGACCATGCAGGCCAGCGGCGACGGCCGGATCCAACCGGAGGGCCGTCGCCGGTGCCCGGAACCGGGGCAGTCGATCGGTGGATCAGCAGCCGGCGGTACGCGTGTAGTTCCGCGTGCCGAAGTAGAGAGCCAGGTTGCCGCTGAAGCGCACCTTGATGTCGTTGCCGTTCAGGCGCTGTTCGTAGTGCAGGTGGGATCCGGAGGAGCCGCCGCTGTTGCCCACGTACCCGATGGTGGTGCTGTAGCCGACGGACTGGCCGACTGAGACGTTGAACCCGCTGAGGTGGGCGTAGTAGGTGGTGTACCCGTTGCCGTGGTTGATCCGCACGTACCGGCCGTAGCTGGTGTCACCGAGGTTGGCGACCACGTCCACCGTGCCCGGGGCGCTGGCCTTGACCGGATCGCCGTGGTCGTTGGTCCGGTTGAAGTCGATCGCGTACTGCGGGCTGTGCGTGGTGCGGGTCTGACCGGACCACGTCTGGTTGCACGGGAACGGCGTCCGGAACGACGGCGCGGCGGCGGCGGGCGACGCCGGGACCAGGAATGCGGCGGTCGCCAGCAGGGCGACGCTGAGGGAACTCGTCAGGCGGGAGCGCATCCGAACCTCCACGGTGATAATCGTCGATCCCTCTGTCGGATGGTGTCAGAAAGTTCCGATGACCGAAAGACCGTCGCCGGCCCACGGCGGTTCAGCTCGTCGGCTCCGCTGAGCCGCCGGTGCGCTGGGTGGCCGGCGCTGACGCGGTCGCTGCCCTGGAGCAGAAAGACCCTGCTCGACCAGGCCGGCGCGCACCGCGACCTGTTCTCGTCGCTCGCGCACGACAACGCCTGAACGGCTACCTGCACACCGATCCGGAGGACATCGTCGGCGTCGCCATGCAACTGCGGCTGTACGACCCCACCCGGGCGGCGCACCGTGGCGGTGGCCGACAGGGTGGGGCTGGTGTTCAGCCGGGGCGACGCGCTCCGGTGCTCCCCGGCAGGCGTACGGTGACCGCCTGGCAGCCCCTGGACCGGCGCACCCTGACCTGAGCCGGGCGGTGCCCCCGGCCGGTCAGACGTTCACGTGGAAGTGCACCGCGAAGTAGCCGGTGTTCGCCGTCGAGTTGGACGCCTCCACGCCGACCCACCCGTGGAACGTCCCAGTGTCGCCGATCACCTGGAGTTGCGGCTTGCGGTGCGAACCACCGGTGTAGCAGGTGCTCGACGTCAGGCAGGTGCACCAGTGCTCGTAGAAGTTCCGCCGGCCTGCTCCCGCGAGGTAGTAGCGGATCGGGGCGGAGGTCGCGCCGTTCGGGCAGGACGAACAGGTGGCGGTCGGGGGGCTGAGCCAGCTCAGGCAGTTCCCGTTGCATCGAGCGAACGACCGGAGGTCCATCCCGCTGGGGCCGGCGGCACCGGTGCTACCGCTGTAGCCGGCGTACCGGCCGGTGTACTGGGTCAGCGGGATGTTGCTGACCGGCGTGTACGCGTCGTTCGAGGCGGAACTGCCGAAGCCCCAGCCGACGGTGACCCCGTAGTTGGAGCCGACGAAGTCGAGCCGGGCCAGGTCGCTGGTGGGCTGGCTGACCGCCCAGGTTTCCTGGACGCCCCCGCTCCAGGTGATGGTGATGCTGTCACCGGAGTTGGTGTACGTGCCGCTCAGGGACTTCACGACGCCACCGGGCTGGAACCCGGCGGCCGTCCGCACCTCGCAGTCGTGGCCGGTGCAGCCGGTCGTCCGGACGCCCGTGCCGGCGGCCCCGACGACGGTGGCCCGGTTCCAGTACCAGAAGCTCTCGGTCACCGTGCCGTTGCCGAAGAAGTAGTAGGTCGCCAGCCGGACCCAGACCGGATCGGTGGCGGGCGCGCCGGCGGCGGGGATGGCCCCGAGTGCGACGCTGTAGATGCGCCGCCCGCCGGGGTAGTCCACCGCCTGCGCGGGCGCCGGCAGGACGACCGCGCCCATGGTCAGCGCCAGCAGCGCGGCGGCGAGATACCGCCAGGTGATCCTCCGTCGACGACCCATACGTCATTCCCCTCATGACCGACCGGTCGACATATCGTATCTGATCGATACTGACCGGATGGTCCCGCGGCGCGGGACGCCCAGGGAGGCCGCGCCGGGTCAGGGGCCGAACGGGTCGGACCGACGTTCCAGGAGTTCGTGCAGGGTCTGCTGGCTGGTCTCCCGGACCTGGTCGGCGACCGCACCCTGGCCGTGGCTCAGTGCATGGCTGAACCGGATGCCGTACGTCCGGTCGTGGCGGATGGGTTGGTGGTCCGCTCCTTGCCGCGCTCGCCAGCCGTGGCGTCCTCACCTGCCGAGGAGCGGATGCTGAACTCACCGACTGCACCGACGGGGCCGGGCTGCTATCCGAAGCGGTCAGCCAGCTTCGTCAGCTTGGTGACGTACGCCGGCCAGTCATAGTCGTGAGGGATGTTGGTGTTCTCCCGCCGCAGGCCGATCGCCGTGTCGTGCTGCTCACGCATGATGTCGGCGTGACCGGCGTGACGAGCGAGGTCGCCGGTCACGTGGATGATGATCCTTTGCAGCGTCACGGCCTGTCGACCTGGCCGCCACCATGACACCCGCCCCGGCGCGTCGAGCGGTAGCTGTTCGATCGTCTGATCCGCGAACACCCCGACACGGCGATACAGGTCGACCAGCCCATCCTTCGTCTCGTCCTCCCGCGCGTACCAGTCTGCCTGCGGGTCCTCCTCGAACGCCTGCATGGGAACCAGTTCCTCAGGCGTCGGGAATTCGCGCCCGAAGGTAGGACCGAAGTAGCCGGCTTCGACGTTGAGGCAATGCTTGAGGACTCCCAGCAGGTTGTTGCCGGTCGCGGTGCGGGGCAGTCTGGCCTCGCGTTCGCTCAGCCCGTCGAGCTTCCAGATCAGGTCTTCGCGAGCCGCCTGCAGATAGTGGTGCAGCGCAGCCTTCGCATCGCCCAAGTCAGCCATGCCCGCCAGTCTTCCCTATGCGCCGAGCCGTCGTGCGAGGTGTCGCCTGCAAGATCAGCGCCCGGCGGGAGCGGTCGGCATCCTCATCGGTAGCCGTCGAGCCGGCGCTATACGGTCGCCAGGCGGGCTGCGCCACCCGCTCGTGCCGATGACAGTGCGTTCGATCTTGGCATGGGAGCTACAGCTGGCTGGCGGACGAACCTATCAGCGGAACGCCGCTCTCGTCACGCGCGCCGACCGGCAGGGAGAGCGTGTCCTGGACACCGCCGCTGCCCGAAGCAAGATCTGATTCGAGGCCGCCCACGTCAAGCGGCGAATCAGCTCAAGCGTTGTCGAGCACGAACTCCCGCATGAGCTCGGCGCACTCGGCCGCGTGCGTCTCCAACAAGAGATGCCCGCCGTCGTAGATGTGCGCGTCCATGCGCTTGAGGGCGCGGTGGTAGGCGAGGACCTCGTCAACGTCGAAGTACGGGTCGTGCCGTCCCCACAGCACGAGCGCCGGCGGCTGGTGAGCCCGGTGATACTCGGCGATCTCATCGAAGCGGGCGACGTGGCTGGCGTAGTCGCTGAACAGCGCGAACTGCGCGTCGATGTTGCCGGGTCGGCTCATGCGCTCCCAGTCGAGGTGCCACGACTCGGGAGGATGCAGCGTGCGCAGGTACTCGGGCAGCCCGGCGAGGTACTGGTCACGGGTGCCAGCGAAGTTCAACCAGTCCGGCAACTCGGCGCGCTTGTCGTCGGTCGGGTCGGCCCAGTACGCCTTGGCGCTGTCCCACTGCTCGCCGAGGCCGTCCTCGTGCGCGTTGCCACTCTGGACAACAAGGCCGAGGATGCGATTCGGGGCGCGGGTGGCCAGGTGGTAACCCACCGGTGCGCCGAAGTCGTGCAGGTAGACGAAGAAGCGCTCGACCCCGAGCTGGTCGAGTAGGTGCTCGATCGCCCGTGAGAGGTTCTCGAAGGTGTAGTCGTACTTGTCGACGGTTGGCGACGAGGACATGCCGAAGCCGGGAAGATCAGGCGCAATCACGTACGCGACGTCCGCCAGCGTGGGCATGACCTCCCGGAATGTGTGTGACGAACTCGGGAACCCGTGCAGCAGCAGAACGGTCGACCGGCCGGGGCGCCCGGCCTCGCGGAAAAACACCTTCAGACCGTTGACGTCAGCCTGTCGGTGGCGGACCTTCTGGATCGCCTGCATCGCGTCCTCCTCCTACGTCCGTTAACGAGGGTCATCCGCCAGTGATGGCTCCGAGGTTTGATCAGCGTGGTGCCGACGATCATCGTCGCGATCCCCGCGATGGCAGTGGCATTGGCGCGCATCGAACAACAGCGCGGCACCGACCAGCAGTGCCGACGGTCCCTGGCCCGCCCCACACCCCGCAGGCGATGCCCAGTGGCCGGGAGCCGGATCGTGGCAGGCAGGCTGTTCAACGATGTTCGAGGAGGTGTTCGCCACCCGTCACCGGGGGCTCCGGGTTGGCGATGAAACCGGCCACGCAACGTCGTCAATCGCGAGCCACGGCGCGGCGGCCACGGCCGTGGGCGTAAGCCCGGCAAACGCCCTGACCTCGCGGTGAAGGTGGGACTGGTCGACGTAGCCGCTCTCCGTGGCGACGCTGGCGGGGGCGTGGCCCGCCGCGAGAAGGTGGGCGGCGTGGTCGAACCGTACCAGTTGGGCGGCGCGTTTGGGTGTGATGCCGAGTTGCGACCGGAAGCGGGACCACAGGCGCTTGCGGCTCCAGCCGACCTCGTCCGCCAGGCCATCGACCCGCACTCGCCCCCGGCTGGTGAGCGTCCGTCGCCAGGTGTAGGCAACTTCCGGATCGATCGGTGGGCAGGCGCCCAGCCGTCGGCCGAGGATTTCCACCGCGATCGTGAACCGTTCGTCCCACGACGTGGCGGCGCGCAGCCTGCGCTCGGCTCGCACGGCGTCGTGGCCCCAGACATCGTCGAGGGATACGACTGTCCCGCTGAATCCGGCCGATGCGCCGAGCACCGCTGCCGCCACGGTCGGCTCCAGCCGGATCTGGAGGCACTCGCCGACCCCCCGGCCAGTTGCCCGAAGATCGCCGGGGACGAGCCCGATGACGACGCTACCGCGCTCGTGCCGGCCATGGGTGTCGTAGACGAGGCCTTCTCCCTCGCTCAGATCGACGAGCAGGGTTACGGATGGGTGTGCGACCATGGCGATGTCCACGGGTGCGGGGACCCGGTGGCGGAATCCGGCCATGCTGATCCCCGGCAGCCGACCTGACAGGCGCGGCACGGCAACCTCCACCGACGCCCAGTCGGGTGATGTCCCGGTCGACAGCACGTGACCAGTCTATGCCTGGGGGAGCGCGGGCGGGGTTGGTGTTGCCGTGAAGCCCAGCAGCAGTTCGCTGGTCGCCTCGGGTGCTTCGAACATGGGGACGTGCCCGACGCCGGGCAGCAGCTCGACCCGCGCGGTCGGCACCGCGTCGTACTGGTGCGCCGACGACGGGTCCCAGCGGGGATCGGCGGCGCCGAAGATCACCAGCACAGGGACCTCGAGGGCGGCGAGACGCTCGGGCACGCTCCGTTCGGCGATGTACTCGGTGTTGCGGCGCAGCACCGTCCTGAACACGCGGTAGGTGATGCCCTTGAGATCGGCGATCGCGTCGTCCGGGATGTCCACCGGCCGTGCGGTCGTAGCCCTGATCCCCTTGCCGATCATTGCGTCCGAACGCCTCGACCAGACGACCGGGCCGACAATCGGGCCCAACAGGACCCGAAGGATGGCCGGCTGTGGGAGGAGCGCCTCGGGACTCGGGCCGGTGCTGATCAGGGCGAGCGACCGCACCAGGTCGGGGCACTGTTCGGCAAGCGCGGTGGCGACGTAGCCGCCGCTGGAGTGCCCAACCACGGCGACGTGCCGAAGGCCGAGGTCGTCGAGCAGCGCCGCCACCCGGCCCGCCTGCGCGGGCACGTCGTATGACAACGCGGGCGGGGACTGGCCACAGCCTGGGAGGTCGACCCGGATGACGTGATGGTGGGCGGCGAGTGTCGGGACCATCGGGCTCCAGGAAGCGCCCGAGGCTCCCGATCCGTGGATGAGCAACAACGGCGGCGCCTGCAGCGGACCGTCGCGGACCACGTGCATCCCGTGCGAGTGCTCAACGTCGTACTCACTCATGCAGGGGATGATGCATGGGCTGCCGGCCATCGGTCTTGGACAAATGTCGTCGTGGAACGGGCCGGGGCCGACCCTGAGCTGCACGCGGCCCGGTGCGAAGCGCTACGGCCCATCTGGCCACCCACCCAAACCACCGCCGTCCCCACCTGCCGCAGACCGCGTCGTGGAGCAGCCGGCCGGCGGGTGGCGGCGGGCGGACGTGCCGCGGACAGTGCGCGCATCGACTGCGGTACGGCGGGGATCGTTCGTGCGGTTGCGCGAACCAGTTCGAGCAGCCAGCGAACGGCCGCCCCTGGCCCCTCCACAAGTGGCGTTCTGCCCGGAGCATGGCGCGTTAGTCTGCCGCGCATGGCCTACCGCGTCGGAGACGTGCTGCGTGTCTTCTGCCCGTTCACGCCAACAGTCGTCACCGGCGTCGACGAGGCACACGTCAGCGTCCGCTGGCCGTGGTGGGAGATCGACCCGGACGCGGAGGGCGTGCGCTGGAACGGCGAGGTGGCCCTGGGCCGTGCCGATCCGGGCGAGCTGTACATGACCGACCCGCCCTCTCTGCGCCTCGCCCCCGGCGATACCTGCCGAGTCGGTATCCCGGCACGGATCATCCACGTCATCGATGTTCACGAGTACGACCCGCCGCAGGATACGGGCTGGCTGCCCCGCCCGAGCCTGAGCCTGCTCATCCTGCGCGCCGGTGAGGCTCCGGACGCGGCGGCGGAGTTCCAGGGCACAAGCATCGAGCCCAGCGGCGGTGTTCCGATCACGCTCGACCTGGTCTTCCGGCCGTACGCCTTCGTAGATACCGGCGACGACGTTGCCGACGCCGACGGCCGTGCGTGGCACTTCGATGGTCCCTGGACCTGGGCCGCTTACGACGGCGCGGGGGGCGTGCCAGCCTGGCCGCTGGCCTTGCTGACCGGCGGAGCGGATCCGGTAGCGGTCGCGGCCGCGACCGCTACCGGATCGCACGAAGCCGAAGTCGCCCGCTGGCGCCGAGCGGCCGGCTTGCAAGACGACGCCCAGCCCCGCTGAGCAGGCCACGGGCCCAGAGCTACCAGCGGCCGGCCCAGGTATCCGGATCTGCCGCAGACCACCGCGTCGTGGGGCGCAGCCGGCCGACGGGTGTCGACGGGCGGACGTGCCGATGACAGGACGTCGCGGATAGGCGGCCGACATCGGGTCGTGTGCGACCATCGTGTCTTGCATGAGACGTCATGCCGATGAGGATGTCGCGGTTCCAGAGCCGGCTTATGGGTCGACGGAAGAGGATGAAGGCCACTTGGTGCAGGTCGTGGTCGTGGGAGCCGGGATCGTGGGTGCCGCGGTGGCGTACGAGGCCGCACGGGCCGGAGCCGAGGTTGCCCTGCTGGACAAGTCACTGCCCGCATCCGGAGTGACTGCGGACTCCTTCGCTTGGATCGGCGGCCCACGAGGGGGAGACGTTCCGGATCCCGGCACGGCCCTGCGGCGTCGGGTCCTGCAGGACTACCGGCGTCTGGAGGAAGAGGTACCAGGTCTGCGGGTGCGCTGGCGAGGCGCCCTGATGTGGGGCGAGGAACACCTTGACGACGGCTGTCTCGCGCCTGGCGAGCACGTCGTTGACGCGACGGAGGCCGGGTTGTTGGAGCCTCGCCTGAGGGTCCGGCCGATGCGCGCTCTGCACGCCGAGAGTCACGGCGCCGTCGACCCGGTCGCCGCGACACAGGCACTGGTGCGTGCAGCGCAGGAGCACGGTGCGCGGCTGATGGCCAACTCCGCCGTCACCGCACTGGATCTGCGTGACCGTCAGGTCAGGGGAGTGCGGACGTCCAACGGCTCCCTGCCCGCCGACACCGTTGTCGTGACCGCCGGTGTCGACGCGCCCATGCTGTGCGGGCCGCTCGGATTCGATCTGCCCGTCGCGCCGTCCCCGGCTCTGCTCATGCGCTTCACCGCACCACCCGGGCTGGTCCGCACACTGGTCGCCACCCCGCACCTGGAGGTGCGTGAGGCGGCCGACGGTCATCTGCTGGTTGCCGCCGGATACGACGGGGAGATCGACCAAGACGACCTCCGGCGCGCGGGCGAGATGATGTTGTGCCGGCTCACCGCCACCTTCGACGTCCAGGACGTCAACCTGGTCAGCGTGCGGCTCGGAACGCGGCCCATGCCCGCGGATGAGCTGCCGATCATTGGTCCCGTCCCAGGCGTGGGAGGGGTCTACATTGCCGTGATGCATTCCGGTGTCACCCTGGCCCCCACCGCCGGGCGGCTCATCGCCTCCGAGATCGTGGACGGCGTGGAGGCCGAGCAACTCGCGGGTCTGCGACCGGCCCGGTTCCGCTCACGCGACGAGTGGTGACAGCAGCGGCGGGCCGACGCGGCCAGGGCCTGCTGTGCCAGGTGGTGTACTGGCGCAGCAGCCGACGCTGCTCGACGTCGGAAAACCGTTTGAGCCTTCCTTCCGCGTTCCCTTAGGTTGCCTGCGGCCCGTCACAGTGAGGACAGAGGACAGATCGCGTGACCCCGCCTGCTTTTTAGACCTGACACCTTCTTCCGCTCACCTGTAGCCGACGCTCCCGTCGGTTCTGCCGGGCTGCCCTTGTGCGCCCGGTCATGCAGCGTTCGAGGCCGCGCGTAACCGGCCTCGTGTCAGGTCTAGAGAGATCAGGTCTAGAGAGATCATGTCTTCACAACCCCATACCGTGCTGCCCTGGGTCGTTCGTCGGACCAGGCTGCCTCTGCTGTCGATGCGGTGCGTGGACTGCCGGTCGGAGTCGGCCACCACCGGCGCGGGCAGGTTCCGCGTCAACGCCAACGGCAAGCTGCTGGACGTGTGGCTGCTGGTCCGCTGCGCATCCTGCGATCGGACGAGCAAACTCACCGTGCACGAGCGAAAGCCGGTCAGATCCTTCGATCCGGCCGAACTCCGCGGCTACCGTGTCAACGATCCGGAACTGGTGGCGTCCAGGCTGTTGGATCCGCTGCTCGCCTGGCGCAACCGTTTCACCCTGGACTGGACGGGGGCCTGGCGGCTGGACACCCCGTCGGCATGGCTCGACGAGGCGTGGCCGGTCCGGGTAAAGGTCGTCTTCGAGGATTCGGTACCGGTGCGCCCGGAACGGCTCATCGCGCAAGGGCTCGGCCTCAGCAGGAACGAGGTGCTGCGCCGGATCAAGTGTGACATTCCGCTGCGCCGTCCGACGAGCGCCGGATTCACCTTTACCGTGATGGCCGGGGCTTAGCGGGGATGTAGCCGCGGCGGGCCGTCCGGCCCGCCCGGCTTCACCTCCGAACCATGCCAATACCGGACGCGCAAGCAACACCCGTCACAGAACGGCGAAAGACCTCGTCGGGCAGGCTGTGTCCGATCGCTCGGTGGGTGGTGGTGGTCGGTGGGCAGACGGCCGGAAGTGTTCGTTCGGCAGGTGTCGATGGCCGGGGTTATCGGTTGCAGCGGATCGGATCACCCGGACCGCGAAGGACCCGGTGAGGCTGCGCCCGGCGATCGTGGTGCTGATGTCCGCCCAGGGGCAGCCGGCCCCGGACATCGCCCACCTGCTCAAGACCAGCGAGGCCTACGTCCGGGACCTGATCCACGCGTTCAACGAGCGCCTCCAACGCCGCGGGTGGTGGACTGGACCCGGCAGCGACCGTCCCTGGCACCGCATTAGCATCGCTGCGGCGCGGGCGGGGCACTGTCCGACGGGAACGGGGGGCCGGTGGGCGCGGCGAGACGGAGATCGCTCCGGCGGTGGGCCGGTGTGCCCCGGTGGGTTCGGTTCGTCGTGATTGCCGCTGTCTGCCTCCTCACCTACGGCGGGATCGTCCACCTGGGCGACCTGCTCGGCGTCCGGCCGGGTGGCCCAAGCCCGTCCACTCCCACCTGGCTGATGGTCTACTTCACCTCGCTGGCCGTGTTCGATCCGCTCGCGGCGCTGTTGCTAGCGCTGCGCCGGATCGAAGGGCTGTTGCTTGGCTGTGTCGTCCTTGCCAGCGACGCGGCGGCGAACGGGTACGCCAACTACGTGCTGGACACCGTGCCGGGGACTACGCCCGGCCGGATCGGGCAGGTGGTGATCACGACGCTCGCGGTCGCCCTGATCGCGGCGGCACCCAGGGTCGCGCCCTGGCTGCACCGGCCAGGACGCGCCGGCTAGCGTGCTATCCATGAACGTTCAACCAGGTCTGATCGGTCAGGCGACTTTGGTGTGAGGCCGGCCCAGCGGTGTTGGCGTTCGCTGCCGACTCGGGGGCGTTCTCGGCGTTGAGCGGCGAGGACGTCGGGGTGACGGGCGTTGGCGTTGCGTCAGCGCAGGTAGGCGTGCAGGGCCCGGGTCTGGACGGTGTGGTCGCGGTGGTGGAGTTGGCGATTGCCGCAGTGGCCCGAAGTGGGCCTCGATCGGGTTCGCCCAGGCCGAGATCATCGATGAGTTTGTTCGGCCGCCGATCGCCAGAAGGCCAGCCGCTCCGTCCGGACACACGAGTTGCCGTGCGGGAAGCAACTGGTGGTTGAGTGGCACTCCAGCGGTGCCGACCCTCAGCGCCGAGGAAACAGCCATCCTTCGCGACGCGCTCACCCGTGCTGGCGGCGATGGCCCATCGAGTCGATACCACCTCGGCCCAGGGGGCCAGGCATCCGACGATCGCCAATCGACTTCGGCTTCCTCGGTACGTTGACGAGCCCTTCAGAGTGCGGAATCGTGAACGGCATGGATGAGCAGCCAGCCCCGCGGCTTCGGCGTACCGCCCTGTTTGTTGATTTCGAGAATGTTCATATTGGATTGCGTAACTCCAGCCCGGAGGCTGCCCGCATCTTTGCCACCGACCCCGGACGATGGGTGCGATGGATGGAGCAGGACCTCGGGCCCTTTCGGGTGGTGGAGGAGGATGAGGGCCCACGTGCGCTGCTGCGCAGGATCTGCTACCTCGACCCGGCGGCGTCGCGGCAATACCGCGCCTATTTCACCCGTGCCGGGTTTCGGGTCGTCGACTGTCCCGCTTTAACCGCGATGGGCAAGAACAGCGCCGACATCCACATGGTCCTCGATATTGTGGATACCCTTGCGCATCCTACCCGGTTCGACGAGTTCATCGTCCTCTCGGCCGACGCCGACTTTACACCGGTTCTGCTGCGTCTACGGGAACACGACCGGCGCACCGCGATGCTGGTCAACGGTCCGACAGCGGCGGCCCTCCAAGCCGCATGTGACTTTGCGATCCCGGACACGATGTTCATCGAAGAGGCGCTCGGCGTGGACGGATCCGCGGATGACGAGCCCTATCAGCTGCGAGTCCCGTCGCAGCCGTCAACGGGCTCCCGTACCATTCCGGCAACCACCGACGGCCAATCCAACATGGCTCTACGGGCCCGTATGGAGCAGGTCGTTCGCAACCTCGTCCGCGAATCTCCCGCGCCGATCGACATGGCTACCGCCGCTCACGCCGTTCGGAAGGCCGTGGGCACCGTCGCCACCACGGGGTGGGCTGGACTCGGGACCTTCAAGCAGTTCATCGTCTCAATCCAGGACGAGCGTTTGGTGATGGACGAGACTCAGCCTGGCTGGCTACGAGACCCCACCCGGCACCAACCGGTCGCGCCGGTCGATGTTCCCGAGGTCGCCGAGCGGGTCCACCGGGTTGTCGGCGTCCCGCTGCTGAGCACGCAGGCCTACGCGGCGTTGTTCCAAGCAATCGTAGAGGAGGGCCGGGTCGATAAGGACCGGACCGAGGCCGATTCCGAACGCGCGATCCGTGTCGCCTGTGGTCAGTGGAGCCATGCCGTACCCCGCCAGGCCGTGCATTTCGTCCTGGTGGGCTTTCATTACGCGCGGGTCGATTGGCGGTCCGCCAGTGTTGTTGCGTCGGAGTTGGCTGGCGCTTTCGCAGATAACGTCCTCCGGTTGGCCGCGAACGCGCAGATGGACCTCACCGAGGAGGAACGAATTGAAATACAGGCATGGATCGCGGGGGAGCGCCAGGCGGCTCCTAATCGGTGAGACGGTCCCTGGCGACTCGACGAGCTGAGCGAGCCACCGTACGAAGAGGTACTCACGAAGGACGTCGTGACGAAACGTCAGGCTGCCGAACGGTCCGGACCGTACGGGTCTCGCGACCGAGGATGCGGTGAGGTCACCGGCGTCCTCTCACTGGGCCAGAAATGACGGGCCTCAGGTTTTCCTCAGAAGATGGTCGCCCGAGAAGGCCGCCGCACTTCGCGAGCGGCTGCTCGGCTGATGCGGTGCCGGTCCAGCACGCGCTGGACCGGCACCGCGGTTCCGGCTACTACTTCTCGGAATCGTCGGCGGAGTTTGAGCCGTTGCCGTTGCTGGCCTGGTTCATCATTCCGCCGAGGGCGCTGAGGCTGCTCGCGGCCTTTCCGGCCGGGACCAGCTTGGACGCCGCTTCGACGGCGATGGTGGCCATCTTCTGCTGGTGTTCGGCGGCGGTCTTCATGGCCTCGTTGGCACGAGCGCCGGCATCCTTGTCGTTGCTTGCTGCGGCCTCGATGCCCTTGCTGAGCATCTGACTCATCTCGGCCGCGCCGGCGATGTCCTTGAACAGGTTGGCGGTGGACAGGACCTGCATCGCCGCCTGGGTGGCGGCCGGGTCGGGCAGGGCCGCGATCGTCTGGAACTTGGCCTCACTCGCGCCGAGCTGGGCGACCTTGACGTCCACCTCCTGGTTGCGGGTGCCGGTGCTGACCGCCGCGATGTCGGTGGGCAGAATCGGGATCGGCGAGTCCTTCCAGTTCCAGAAGCGGGTCAGGTCGATCTTCTCGGCGGCGTTGGCACGACCCAGGACGGCTTCGGCGAAGACGCCGTTGGTGGCGATGCCGACCTTGGCGGTGACCGACTTGCCCAGCATCGTGCTGTCCGCCGAACGCGCCTTGAGCCAGTCCTGCCGATCCTGCTCGCTGCTGAAGTTCCAGCGGAAGCCGAGATAGTTGCCGGTGGCCGCGACCGGTTTCGGGTCGAGCAGCATGCCTAGCCTCGGCCCTTCGTTGAGGGCTGTCCAAGGAGTGGACTGAAAACGAAGAAGTGCCTTCTGATCAGGGAAAATAGGGCTTGTCGAGAGTCCTGTTA